>JAHJCW010000024.1 GCA_018812885.1 bacterium
ATGCAAATTTTATTATTAATCAAGGCAGCGCGAAAGCTGATGATATCGTACAGCTAATAAAAATCATACGTAATACTGTCTTAAAAAAATATTCAATAGCTCTAGAATTAGAAATAACCACATTAGGTTTCCCCGAAGGAACTTTTAATGCATAAATATTTCAACAAAATAATAAAAATATTAATCACAGCATGTACCTTTACTGCTTTAGTTACATTAGTTTGGGTAAGTTTTTCTTGGGCAGAATACACTCAATTATTTGAAAATCCAAATATTGTATTTGCCGGTAATTCGATTGTCGATGAAGCCGAGTATAAATCATTTTTATTAAAAGAATATTATGGTTCTAACATTTTCACAGAAGATCTATCTGCAATTTCAAATAGAATAGAGGAACATCCATATATCGCAGGTGTGCGAGTGAGCAAACATTTTCCGAAAGGTATTTTAATAGAAGTTTCCGAAAGATACCCGGTGGCATTAATAAATCATAATCCGTTACTATTAATTGATAATAATAATGTCGTGCTACCTTTTAGGAGTAATTCCTTTGATTATCAAATACCCATTTTATCAAATTTTGAATTCACTGATGATTTATTTCCGGTTGGGAAACAAACTTTATCCACTGCAGCAATTGATGTGGTTCAATTCCTAAATAGGATCAAGAAAGAATATCCGCAATTATATCAAAATTTATCGGAAGTAAGATTAAGTAAATATAATGATTATGAACTGATTCTTGTAGATGAACCGACAAAAATAGTAATAGGACAATCCATAACGTGGTCAAAAATATTAGTATTAAAAGAATTTGAAAAGAGTATTAGCGGGCGTAAAACGTTAACAGATTATGCATATCTTGATTTACGGTACGATAACCAAGTGATCACCAAGGAACGACAAGTATAATGAAAAACTCGCGCCCCAAAAAGATGAATATCCATGCCGGAATTGATATTGGTTCAGCGAAAATCAGATGTGCAATTGTTGAAACCGACTTCATTGAAAATAAAAATAAATTATTGGGGATTGGGTCATCAAATTCAACTGGAATTAATCGTGGGAGTATAACAAGTCGCGAAAAATTTTTAGAAGAAATGGAAGCAGCCCTTATCGAAGCCGAAAAAATGGCCAACGTAAAGGTTGAGCAGATCTGGTTATCGGTATCCGGGGAGCATATTCGAGGCATTAATACGCAAGGTGCAATTGCAATCGAGGGAAGTAGTTCAAATTCATCAGCACATAAATCAAATAAAATAAATGAAAACGATGTTAAACGGGTATTGGAAATGGCAAAAGCAATTTCCTTTCCCACTGATCGTGAGATTCTCCACATTCTACCGCAAGAATTTGTTGTTGATGTCATGGATAACATTAAAGACCCGATTGGTATGTCAGGACGGAGGCTCGAAGCTCGCGTACATTTGGTAACCGTTACAACTTCAGCAGCAACAAATCTTGTGAATTGTGCCGAAGAACTCGGACTTAATGTAAAAGGTTTAGTTTTTCAGGGCTTGGCGTCCGGTATCGCTACTATTGATAGCGATGAAAGAGACAGTGGTGTTGTACTGGCAGATATCGGTGCAAAAACTACTGATATCGTAATTTATTATGAAGGTAGTGTTCGTCACACGGGAGTTCTCCCGATCGGTGCTGAAAGTGTTACGAATGACATAGCAGTTATGCTGCGTATTTCAAAAAAGGAAGCAGAACGTATAAAACTTAAATACGGTTCCGCTAAGGCTTCGATGGCATCACCGGAATTGCAAATTGGGATACCAAAAGATGATGGCAGTAAACCTATTAAAGTTTCCGAACACGAATTATCGCGTTATGTGGAAGCACGAATGGTAGAAATATATCAATTGATCGGTCGTGAAATTTCGCGGAGCGATTGTTATGATAAATTGACTTACGGATTAGTACTAACCGGCGGTGGCGCTTTATTGCCGAATATAGCAGTTCTTGGTGAGGAAATACTGGGGATGAGAGTACGAATCGGTGCTCCGCGCGGCATAACCAGCTCTGTTGATACTACAAATAGTCCGCAATTATCATCAGTGATGGGTTTAGCATTATGGTCATCAAAATCTGATGATATATTACTTGATGAACCGATTCGATTTGGAGCAAAAGATTTATTAGGAAAAATATCCGGTTGGTTTAAGGGATTTTTCTAAAATAATTAGGTAATTAATAAAAGGAGTAACTCATGTTATTTGAATTCGATTCAATATTTAGCCAAAAAGCAGATTTAAAAGTCGTAGGTGTTGGTGGAGCCGGTGGTAATGCTGTAAATCGAATGATAAATTCAGGTATGGAAGGCGTTGATTTTTGCGTAATTAATACCGATACGCAGGATCTTGAAAAAAGTCTGGCTGAAAAGAAATTGCAGATTGGGAAAAGTCTTACCAAAGGATTGGGTGCCGGTGCAAAAGCCGAATTAGGACGTCAAGCTATTACGGAAGATCGCGAAGCAGTACAATCTTTACTTGCTAATGCAGATATGGTTTTCATCACGGCGGGAATGGGTGTTGGAACCGGTACCGGTGCCGCGCCAATGATAGCCGAGATTTCGAAGGAATTGGGTATCTTGACTGTTGGAATTGTTACTTTACCGTTTACCTTTGAAGGACCTAAACGAATGGCCCGGGCTTTAACAGGTGTAACTGAATTACGCAAGATATGTGACACTCTGCTTGTGATCCCAAATCAAAAATTAATGTCGATTGTTGAAAAGCAAACCACTTTTATTGATGCATTCCAAATTGCAGATTCAATCCTACATCAGGCAGCTAGTGGTATTTCTGATTTGATTAACGTACAAGGTATGATAAATCTTGACTTTGCCGATGTGGAAACAATAATGAGCAATATGGGTGAAGCTGTCATGGGAACCGGGACTGCAACCGGCGATGAAAAAGCTGTCCTCGCTGCACAACAGGCGATATCAAGTCCACTATTGGACAATGTAAGTATCAGTGGCGCACAGGGTGTTTTAGTAAATATTACAGGCGGTACAAAAATGACACTCTTCGAAGTTGATGAGGCAGCATCAATCATTTTTGAAGAAGCCGGCCAAGATGCCAATTTAATCTTTGGAGCAGTAATTGATCCAACCATGCATGATGAATTACGAGTAACCGTTATAGCAACCGGGTTCAGTAAACCGAGACCGATCGAAGAGTCTGAAGAATTTAGAACACCATATACACGCATCACACAAAGAGAGCAAACGCGCATACTGACCGAACAGGTGAATATGCCATTGCATCAAAAGAAAGATGGCGATGAGATCATTAAACCGTTAGATACAAAACCAAAAATCCGCTTTGACGGTGACAAAATCAGTTTTCTAGATACTGATATGGAATTACCGGCATTTCTTCGGCAACAAAATAAGTAACTCCTTCTTTTTGCATTAATGCCGATAAAAAAAGCCCCCGTAGCGGTTGCGGGGGCTTTTCTATTTTAGAAGTAATAACAAAGTGGATGAAGATGGGGATATTAAATATTCTCAAATAATTATTAAAAAACGCTATATCCAAATTATTTAATTTATATTTTATTCTTAATCAATAAATCAACCACTATCTCCATCTTTACTATACAAATACTCTTGAAATCCTATAAACGTATCACGTATTGACCTAATATCTCCCAACTCCCGTTTAGCATCAGAAATCGCCTTGTATTTTAACGTCAGTAATTCCGGCAGTTTAGCGTCATCCAGTTCATTCACGCCTGATTCAATATATTGTTTTAATACGAAATCAAGGAACACTCGTTGTTTGGATTCATAAACTCCAAAGTGATTCTTGGCATGTTCAGCTCTATGGCTTCGTTTTACAGGATTTGTGCTAAAGGCTATGTAAGCTAATACATCATATAAATCACTATCTTCTGCATGTATCAACTGCTGCAATTCTTCTATTTGGCTTATTGTGAATCCCTTCTCATTTAATGTTTGTAAGAGTTTTTTTCGGGTATCGGGTTTGCTCTAGATGGCACGTAGTTCATCTTCATTTTTAAAGAAATCCGGTAGTGAACCAAACATGGACTGTAAAAACTCTTCTGCCGATATTGGCTTACCATCAGGGCTCCAAAAAGAAGTCTGTACCATAGAATCTAATTCCCGGACTTTCCCATCAGATAACCTCACCTTAATCATCTTTCGTTTTACTATATTACATCTACACGGGTCATAACCGCACACAGGACAAGGTTCGGGTTGTGGTTTATCGCAAACACAGGGTGTTTGTTCACACTCTTCACAAGGAACGGGATAGGGTTTTGATGCCGGCTCACAAATGCACACTACTTCGCCACACACATCACAGGGTAAAACATCCCCATCCCATTCAGGGTCAAGGAAGTGTTTATATGCACCCACAAAATCGTAAAGGGTAAAATAATCCTTACCATCAAACAAGCGGGTACCACGCCCTATAATCTGCTTAAACTCGATCATTGAGTTTACGGGACGCATTAAAACAATAGTCCTCAACTCCGGCGCATCAACACCTGTACTCAATTTTTGTGAGGTAGTAAGTACCGTTGGAATAGTTTTCTCATTATCCTGAAATTCTCGTAAATGCTGTTCTCCCAATTTGGCATCATCTGCTGTAACGCGGTGACAATAATTGGTATTGGTGCTATCTGCAAGCTTATTAATTAAATTTCTAACAGCAAGGGCGTGCAGTTGTGTAGCACAAAACACTATTGTCTTTTGGTTTTGGTTCATCATTTTCAAAAACAATTCCACCCGGTAAGCTTCACGTGCTTTAATTTCAATCACTCGGTTCATTTCTGCTTCGGTGTAAACCTTTCCTTCCTCAATATCACCTTCAACCACCGTATCGTCAGACGTGTGGAGATATTCGTCAATAGTTGTATGAATCTGCTTCACCTTGAACGGGGATAAAAATCCATCGTTAATTCCTTCTTTTAAGGAATACACATACACCGGCTCACCAAAATAGCGGTAGGTATCAATGTTCTTATCTCTTTTAGGAGTAGCCGTCATTCCTAATTGTACCGCCGGACTAAAATATTCCATGATGGCGCGCCAAGTACTTTCATCGTTTGCGCCGCCGCGATGGCATTCATCTATAATAATGAAATCAAAATAATCTTTTGGATATTCGCCAAAGTATGGTTCATTATTATCCCCACTCATAAAGGTTTGGAAGATTGTAAAAAATATGCTTCCATTGGTTGGTACTTTTCCTTTCTTGCGAATATCCGCCGGACGTATCCGCACTAAAGCTTCTTCCTCAAAGGCCGAGAAAGCATTAAAAGCTTGGTCAGCCAAAATATTTCTATCTGCCAAGAACAAAATGCGCGGCAGTCTCAATCCGTCTTTGCGCAAATTCCATCTACTGTGGAATAATTTCCACGCAATCTGAAAAGCAATGGCGGTTTTGCCGGTGCCGGTAGCAAGTGTGAGTAGAATCCTGTTTTGTCCTTTAGCAATAGCTTCCAATACATTTGTGATGGCATTTTCCTGATAGTAGCGCGGTTGCCATGTTCCACCACGTTCTTCAAAGGGCACCGTATGTAGTTTGTCCCTCCAAGCTCCTGCATCCGGATTGATGTCATCAGCTTCGGCAAAGGTCATTTCCCATAATTCATCGGGTGTGGGATATTTTACTTCATCGCTTTCTTTGCCTTCCCGCATATCTATACCATAAATCTGCAAGCCATTGGTACTGTATGTAAATCGTACTTGTAATCGTCCGGCATAATCTTTAGCTTGTCCTACACCTTCGGTATAATCTTTTTCATCGGGTTTGGCTTCAATCACCGCCAAATTGCGATTGCGATATTGTAACACATAGTCTGCCCAGTCGGGTGTACTACGCTTACCATTTCCAATTAATCGACCTTTAGAGATTGGGAACTCTTCACGGATGCGTGAACCTTCAACTTTACCCCATCCGGCTTCCTGTATTGCCGGCAAGATTAAATTTGTGCGTGTTTCTTGTTCATTCATTATTTCGATATATACTTTTGATTTGGACTAGTTCGTTTCTCCGGAATGGTCAATTTTAATTTTCCTTCCTCAATCAGTGGATTCAAAATTTCCTTTCGGAAATGTTCTCTGTCTTCAAGTCCAATATGTTCTTGAATCTCTTTTCTGCTCTTTGGCGTTTTACAAAATTCTAGTACCTTTTCAACTTGCTCAGCTTGCGGGGTAGCTTGCGGGGTAGCTTGCGGGGTAGCTTGCTCAGAAATATAAATAGTTGTTTTAAATATGTCATTTTCTACCAACTCAACAGGTGTATCTGAATATAGTTTTCCAAATTTTACTAGGTTTCTTGTACCTGAACCTAATTCATCTGCTAAGCCAACTTCCTTGAAAATTCTTGCAATAGTTGGGTTTTTGGGATATGGCGTAAAATTTTGTATATCGATATTGCCAAAACCGTGAGGTTTGTTGCTGTTTTCTACAAAAATACGGTCTGATTCAATAATATACTTTGCAGGAAAAGCATTTTTGTATTCCCTGTGAATTAAAATATTAGATGCAAGTTCTCTAACTATTTTATCTCTTACGCTTACACGCTGATTGTTTTCTGTATAAAATGGGTCAGGTAAATGCTTCTGAGAAAACTGCATAATGCGGTCAAAACTATCCAATAAATTTGTGCGAATATCATCACGGTCATCATAACGGTCAAGATTCTTCTTTCGTAATATGGCATCAGTTTTATGGTGTGGCAGAACAGATAGAATCACATCATCTTTACCAAAAAGCAAAACAGTTGCCAGTGTAAAACCTTTATCTCCTGTTCTATAATCTTTTAAATACAGTCCTGAACTTTGTAGTAATTCAAAATCACTTAATTTTTGCCAAGGATGATTCGCTTGGTTATTGACAGCCATCTGACGAGCCTTTTGAATAAGGGCTGAGTCAAAATCTTCTATCTTTAGATATGGATAAACCTCATTTTCAGAATATGTGGATTGCTTTCTCAAATATAGCTTACTCACTAAATCTGTATTATTAGTAATGTCCAAATCGCCATCTTCATTCCTATCATATATTTTACCCTTGCATCTGTGGACTTGTGAGCTTTCGGGAATAAAAATATACAAAATTTGTTTGCCGGCAATTTCAATTATATTAACATTTAAATAGGTTGTCGGTGCTAATATTTGAGCATTATTTATTGCTGTAACGAAATCTATTTTAAACTGTTCAGTTTTGTTGGAATCAATACCTGTTACCGTTCCATCATCAGCTACGCCTAATAACAGTTCACCGCCGTGGCGATTTAAAAAAGCGCATACAGTTTCATAAGTATTTTGATTAATTCCTAAAGAGGCCTCCTTAAACTCAATTGCAATTCCTTCACCTTCATTGAGTATTTCTTCTATTCTTTTTATTGAAGCCATCACAATTCCCCCTCAAACGCCTTCTGCAAAATACTTTTTTTCAG
>JAHJCW010000264.1 GCA_018812885.1 bacterium
CATCTATATTTCTTAAAGGATTGGTATGTCTACTCATTTTAATTGGCAGGTGTGCAGCCATTTGAGCTGCGTCAACTAAAATTAAGGCGCTATATTTATGAGCCAATTCTGCAATATCGTAAATTGGGTTAATAATTCCGGTTACATTACTTACGCCGGTCATTGCGATATAATTGATTCTATCCTTATTTTTTTCTAATTCCTCTGTGAGAACTTCCATATTAATACAACCGGGATGTCCACTGTGATTATCGAGGGGTATATGAACTACCTTTCCTGCATGTTTGCGATGCGGTAGATCATTAGAATGGTGTTCCATTAATGATACTAACACAACATCTCTGTCGGGGTGGAAATCACGAAAAACACGAGCCATACGATTTATTCCTGCCGTGGTACCGCTACCCGTAAAAAAACAGGCATAATTATTAGTGTCAGCCTTAACAAATGATAAAATCCTCTCGTGTGCCCACATGTAATTTTGCGTAGCAGTTTTTGCCGAAAAATGTAGAAGACTATGTGTATTAGAATAATGATCATAGAATGACTCTATCGCAGAATAAGCGGCCTTCATCATCAATGTGGATGCGGTAGAATCCAAATAAATGCGTTTTGTTTTTTTGCCATCTGCCCGAGTATATAGCGTGTCTAAGCCAATAAAATCTGATTGTATATTTTTTAAAATTTTATGTGAATTGTCCATACTCAAATTTACATTAATTAAATGCAATTCACACAATTGGGTTACCAAAAAAGAATTATATTTTCTTTATTATCGACGATAAAACATCTTAATTCGCAGTTAAAGTTCTCTTTCTATAAAACTACTCACATAATTATATTATAACCTGTCAATTCATTAATTGGAGGTCAATATGAAGGTAATACGGTCTTCTGTTCTTTTGTTTTTTGTTGCGTTATTCATAACAAATATACTTTTCTCTCAAGCTTATAATAATCCTGAAAGCGTAGTATATGACGCTACTAACGACAGGTACCTTGTTTCTAACACAGGCAATGGAGATATAATTGCAGCACCCAGAACCAATCCAAATAATTTGAGTTTTTTTAATACGGGACAAAGCAGCTCGATTCGTGGCATTACTATCGCAGATGATAAAGTTTGGTGTGCAGGCACTGGCTTCAATGCAGTTCCTAACCAATATCTATATTGTTTTGATTTATCGGGTAACTTTATAAAATCCATATTGATTGCAGGAGGTTTATTTATTAATGATGTCACAGCGGGTTCAGACGGAACTATTTATGTTTCTGATGATAACAGTAATCGTATATTTGCGGTTAATCCTAATACTGGTGGTTATAGCGATTTAAATTTTGATGGAGCGAACGGACTGTTATTTGATGAAGCAAATAATAGATTGTTGTATACAGATGATACCCCCGCAACCGGTTCACAAATCTCAGCAATGGACGTGAATACAAATACTGCTTCAGTTTTAATAGTAAATCCGGGCTTTTCTGGACTTGACGGATTAACTGTAGATCATCTAGGAAATTATTATGTATCATGCTGGAGCAATCCAAATGCAGTCTATAGATATGATCCGAATTTTACGTCATCTGTTGTTGCATCAACGGGTCACAATGGTGTAGATCATAATGGCGCAGCTGATATTTTCTATGACCAAGTTAATCATGTTCTTGCAGTGCCAAATTTTAATGCAAACACAGTTGATTTTATTCCGTTTTCACAACTATCAACAACTGATGAATTGTTGAGCATTCCTACTGAATTTAAACTGCACCAAAATTTTCCCAATCCCTTTAATCCGAATACAACAATTTTTTATGATGTAAGTAGAGAGTCCAATGTCAAGGTAACTGTATTTGATCTATTGGGCAGGGAAGTTGTCACATTAATTAATAAAATTGAACCAGCAGGGAACAGATCTATAAATTGGGATGGCAGGGATTATACCGGTAATTTGGTAAATGCGGGTGTTTACATATATCAGATTGAAGCAGACGTATTTATACAGACCAAGAAAATGGTTCTGTTAA
>JAHJCW010000265.1 GCA_018812885.1 bacterium
AAGTCATGATCCGTCGTCCAATTGGGTTTCAGTTTTAATTTTGATAATTGAATGGTTTTTATCAATTATATATTTAGCTTCTTATAATAAAATGAATCAAAATACAAACAACATTATTCTTATCGGATTAATTTCATTTTTTTGCATAAATAACTTTGTAAATGCTCAGCAAACTGAGAGATTGATTTGGCCATTACTACCCAATGAACCAAAAATAGAATATCTTTCAAGCTTTTCAAAAAGTAAGGACATAGAAGCGGAGAGTTCATTCTTAAAAAAAATTTGGAACCGCGTTGTTGGACGTGATCCAATAGAAGAAATGCTAATCCAACCCGTCGGTATAACCGGAGATAATGACGGGAATATCTATGTTGCAGACCCTGGCGCAAAGTGTGTTCATGTTTTTAATCAAACGCAAAGAAAATATAACAAATTACTCGGTACAAGAAGCATTGTACTCAAATCGCCGATTGGTGTAGCTGTATCTGATGCTGGTTTAATTTTCATATCTGATTCAGAGTTAAAAGAAATATTAGTTTTTAATAAAGTTGGAGATTTTCAGTTTACCATAAATGGATATTTTCAACAACCAACAGGTATTTGTATAAATAAAGATGCTTTGTACGTGACGGATACGAAATTAAATAAAATTTTTATTTTTAATTTAAATGGCAGCTATCTTTTTGAGTTTGGTAGTCCGGGAATGGAACTTGGTGAATTTAATCGGCCGATATTTATTGTAAAAGGAAGTTTGTTTTATATCACAGATGGGATGAATTTCAGAGTTCAAGTAATAGATGAGGGTTTTAACAGCCTCTTTGCAATTGGTAATCAAGGTGATGTACAAGGAACATTTTCACGTCCTAAGGGAGTTGCGCTAGATAGCGATGAAAATATCTATGTAGTCGACGGATTGTTTGACGCTGTTCAAATATTTGATTACAAAGGAGATTTATTATTGGTTTTTGGTGAAAATGGTATTGGTCCAGGAGAATTTGATATGCCCTCCGGGATATATATTGACGACAACAACAAAATTTATATCGTGGATACGCTTAACAGGCGAGTCCAGGTTTTTAAATATCTTAACTAATTAATTGAATAGATATGAAAATTAACAGATTACTAATTATATTATCAATTGTAGTATTTAATTTCCTTTCCTCCCAAAGTATACTTAATACAAAACATGATTTATCTGTCGGATCATCTAGTGCAAATATAAAAGCTATTTCAGAAGAACAAGTATGTGTGTTTTGCCATACTCCACATTCTTCAGATACCATCGCGCAACTTTGGAATAAAATTCAAACTGAACAAACAAATTATACTATTTATTTAAGCGAAAGGTTGGCGGGCTATCATACACCATCACAACCAAATGATAGGTCTAAATTATGTATGAGTTGTCATGATGGCACAATTGCAATAGGATCAGTATATAATTTACCCGGCTCAGGTGCAGGAGGAGTAATAATAATGTCGGATGGCGTTACAACAATGCCAATAAGTGCCGACGGATATATCGGTATTGATTTATCTGATGACCATCCGGTTGGTTATAGTTATGACACGAATTATGACTCTGAGTTAATTATCAGAAATTGGCCGTGGAAAGCGCAAGGATTACGGGTTCTGCTAGATCCTGACGCATCTAATGGAACAATTGAATGTCATACCTGCCATAATCCTCATGATAATTTTTATTCTCCGTTTCTAAATGAACCGGAATCTATGCTGTGTACTGTTTGTCATGTAAAAACAGAATGGGAACAATCCGTTCATTACGAATTAGGTTGTTCAAGTTGTCATAAATCGCATAGTGGTGAGAAAGCTTTATTGATTTCCGTTGAAGAAATTAATTGTTATAGTTCAGGATGTCATGGCAGTACTATTCCGGCTATTGGCACAACTGGAAGAGTACTTGATGTAGAAACACAGTTAGATTATGTTAATTCACACCCAACAAATTCAATAGCTGGTGTACATTTTTCCGGAGAAATTTCGGGAATTGACTTTGCCGATCGCCATGCAGAATGTGGTGATTGTCATGATCCGCATCAGGCAGGGAGCACAACATCGAGTAATATTGCTTCAGCCTTGACAGGTGTCAGAGGAGTTGAGTCTCTTATATGGCCCACTCCAACTGCAAATTTAGTTGATAACGAAAATGAATTTATCGTACCAAGTAGCTATAGCATGATAGAGTCTGCTTCAGAAGAAAATCAAATTTGTTTAAAGTGTCACTCAAATTTTACTTCTCAACCTGCGGGACAAAAAAACATTGCTGAGGAAATTAATCCATATTATCGTTCTACGCACGGACTTGTAAAGCGTACTGTTTTAGATGGCTCTGATGGGACTGAATCAAGAAATCCGTATGTTAATTCGTCAAATATGGAACCTCCTTTTGATGAAGATCCCTCAAGTTATACTCGCAGTCTTCAGTGCTCAGACTGTCATGCTAGTGAAATCAGTGGATCAGATTTAAATTCCAGGACCGATGCAAAAGGATCACATGGATCTAGTATTTTCGTTGGTAGTATTGATCCTCTATCAAACCAGTCAGCAATATTGGTTGAAACGATATCAAGTAGTAGCAGTACCGGAACTCCATTATGTTTCGTTTGTCATAGTCGATCAAATTATTGGGATGGTCCTCTGGTTTCATCAGCCTTTGACAAGCATCCCAGTAATAGCATGCAGCATAAAAGTGGTGGTATGGGGGGTGGTGCTAATGAGGGATGTTTCAGTTGTCATATGTGGGACAGCTATCAATTCGGTACAAGCGGAGATTCGGAAATGATTTTCATACATGGGCAAAATAAACGCTATAATATCAATGAATATAACGGTTCCATTGGCAGTGGGCAACTTAATGATGCATTTGTTAATGGACATATAGCAGATATAGATTTCGAAAACAAAACTTGTCAAACTGAAGCTGGTTGTCATCAAGGAGCTCCCTGGAGACCGAGAAATTATAATTCAGTAGGACCATAGAATCAAAATTACAACAGTAATACAAAACTAATCTATCAATTAAGCGACTCAATGGTATGGTAAAATTGAGCTCGCGAGAATTCAAGTTTATGATGAAATTGATGTTGATCCACTAAGCAATGACACTATTAGTGTCGGTCTATCCTCTTTAGGAAACTAAAATATTTTCCTAACAGATAATAGGGCATTCTCTTACAAGTAATTAGGTTAGTTTACAAAGTCTGACTCGTTGCATCCCCACTTCCAATTGGATTGCCTCCCGATTGTTAAGATACGTCACGCTATCTAATTTTATATAGAAATTAAATACAATATAATTACTGGTGAACTGACATTGAATTTAATTGCAAAACATTGGATAAAATAATTTGGGAGCGGGGGAATGACTTTAATAGATAAAAGACAGTTAAAAGAAAAATTTAATAAGAATATTCTATCTGTTAAATGGGTTATAAATACAATATTAATAATATTCGTTTCACTCAATGCAAGGACGTTCATGAAATGAATAATAGTTCCAATACCGAAAGTGGTATATCAAATGAATTCAAATATAATGTATCAATATCTAATCCAATAATTAGTTACAATGTTTCACCACATAATCTGTCGACTATTGGTGTTGTTGATCAAGAATCAAACGATCAGACAGGAAAATGTCTTTTCTGCCATTCGCAAACTAGTGAAGTGGATAATGATGTTTTGTGGAACGGGGCGAATCCAAAAAGTTCTTTTACGTTAGGACATGACAACACAGTAATGTTATCAAAAGGATCCATTAAATGTTTGAGTTGTCATGATGGTGCTACGGCAGTAAATAATCTTCCTAATGGAACCGCTGATATTACGACTGCACTTGCAATGACAGTATTGAATTCATTTAGCGTTGTTGATGCTGTTTTTGATAATTCTATCTATCTGTCCCAGGATATGGGGAATAATCATCCCGTAGGAATTGTTTATGATGAAGGGAAAAAGGGATTAAATGCTATTGCAGATCTGAAGATAGCAAAGTTAGAAGCCGGTACTAATAAAGTTACATGTGCTTCTTGTCACGAGCCACATAGCATGATAAACGGTTCGTTTCTAGTAGTATCCAATGTAGGAAGTTCACTCTGTCTTGATTGTCATAATAAATAGTTAATTCATTCTTAAAAAACAGGGCAATTAATTGGCTTCTATATTTTTGGGATAGAGTGGAATCGGGTACAAAGTGAATCAGAAATAATTTATGCAATCAGTAAAAAAAGATCGGTAAATAATAGTTTTTTAATACAATAAATAATCCTGATTAATAGAGATCGTAATTTTATATTTTCCAACACAAATTAGTGCACTGATTTCAATTAAACCGTTCACAAATTACAATTGAAAAGATCAAACAGATATGATGAAGTTATTGGTATGATTGACAAATTTCACGTAAATTGGCCAAAATTATGAATATAGAAATTGAAAAAAAGTTTTTAGTAAAAAATGATAGTTTCAAAAATGAATCTGTCCGGGAAATAAGAATTATGCAGAGGTATTTAGCTTCGGTTCCTGAAAGGTCGGTGAGAATTCGCATAGCAGGGGAAAAAGGTTTTATTACCATTAAAGGTATTGCTAATGATTCAGGAATTTCTCGTTTTGAGTGGGAGAAAGAAATTTCAGTTGTGGATGCAAATGAGTTATTTACTATCTGCGAACCAGGAGTCATCGATAAAATGCGCTATATCGTTAAGAAAAGACAACATACTTTTGAAATTGATGTATTCTACGGAGAAAATGAAGGACTTATCATAGCTGAAATTGAACTATCATCCGAAGAAGAGACTTTTATAATTCCGGATTGGTTAGGAGAAGAAATTACCGGAAATGTAAAGTATTATAACTCCATGCTGAGGAAGAATCCATTTTCTAAGTGGAAA
>JAHJCW010000266.1 GCA_018812885.1 bacterium
ATTTTTTAAATCAAATATTTTATCTCTGAGTGCATGTTTTAAGTCATCTATAGATTGTTTGTTAACTTTATTATACTGGAATTTAAATTCCGATGATTCGATAACTAATTCAGATGATTGCTCAAAATGTTTCGATGTAATTGCTGAGAAATTAAAAAAATCCACAAATTGTTGATTGCCCAACCATAATTCAGGAGATATAACCAATTTATTAAAATCTAAAAATATATTTGTGTTTTTATAGGTGTAATCTCCAATTTTTATTATTGCTTCATTAAATATTAATTCTAATGATTTTTCGACATCACGAATACGTAATTTTCCCTCGTTCCACTTTAAATCATTTGCAATAATTCCTGATTTTCGCAATAACCATTTTGGAATCCGCACTTCATTAGTTTCATATAAAAAGGAGTTGTAATCATTTTCATACATTGGAGATATGTAGTCGTTAAAATTGTTGAGTATGGTTTTTCGTTTGAATGTTTGTTTAGGAGAAAGCTCATCTTTTTCGGCACTAAAATTTCTATCAATAATTGCAAAATTGACTATTCTTTCATAGGGAGCCAAAAAACTATTTACAGATTGTAGTAAAGAGCTAAAGTATTCCTGTAAATTAAAATCCTTTTCATGCTCTATATTCTTTACCCATTCTATATCAGGATATAATAGCACTGTATTATATGCTTTTCCATCACCTACGAGGAAGACTGATTTTACAGCATCGAAATCTTGAAACATATTTTCTATTTTTTGCGGAGAAATAGTAAGTCCACGACTATTTTTATAAATTTCCTTTTTTCGGTCTATTATAAAATAATGATTATTCTTTTCTTCAAAAATATCTCCAGTATGAGCCCAACCATTACTTAGTGCAGACGTTTTGTTTTTACCATGATAATGTGACGTTACATATGGTCCTTGTAACAACAATTCATGGTCATTGCCTAATTTCAATTCTATACCGGGTAGTGGTATCCCGACAGAATCTTTAACATAATCATTTTGCGGTGTCATTGTAATTCCACCCGTAGCTTCGGTCATACCATAACCGCTTAACAACTGAATATTGTTTTTATGGAAAAAAGTAAAGATATCTGGATCAAGAAAACCCGCCGCAGAAAGACCCAAACGTAAGTTTCCTCCCGTAGTTTTTTCAATCAGTAAGGTCATGTCGTTTTTATTTGAGATGTTTACGGATGTATCCGATATAAAAATTTCGTATAACTGCAACCACCTTTTTGGAATACTTATAAAAATAGATGGTTTTGTAATCTTCATATTTTTTAGCAAAGATTTAAATGATGGCGATTCGGCAAAAGTATAAGTTGCTCCCCAAAAAATTGCCCCCGTCATTTCCAAATATCTGCCAAATGTATGATACAAGGGAAGATAGCATAAAAATGTATCATTGCTATTTATATCCGGTAAAGCTAAAGCTCGGGCAAATCGTTTAGTGATAATATTAGTTTGAGTAAAAATAATACCTTTGGGATTTGCGGTTGTACCGGAAGTGTACATGATTGTCGCATCATCATCCATCTTGGTCATTTGCATTCTATTTGTTAAATCTTCATCATTAACTTCCGAATACTTTTGTAGGAAGTCTTCCCACAATATATAGTTTATATTTGGAGCAGTAATTTTTGGTAAAAGAATTGTAGAAATAGAAGATATTTCATTTGGTATTGTTCCGATAAGATTTGATTGCTCGGTACCGCCAACGAATAAATGTGTAATTCCGGCATGTTTGATGATGTATGCAAAATGCTCTTTTGAAGTGTTGGCAGGTATTGGGACTATTTTGATATTAAATGATAAACATGCTAAATCTACTAAAGCCGATTCTAAGGAATTGGGAGTATATAATCCGATAACCGGTTTGTCCGACTCCTGAGTTAGTTTAAGGATAGAAGAAGCAATTGTTTTGATTCTATTCCATGCTTCTTGATAAGTGATTTTGGCAATCATTTTTCCGTTAATTGTCTGAAATAAGGTATGGTCGGAATAGCGCTTTGTGCGTTGTTGTAATAAAATACCGGTATGATATTTTGATTTTATTATTAAACCGAATAATGTATTAAGCCATTCCTTTTGCAACTTTGATTGATAAAACATCGCATTTATTTGTGGAAAATGACCGATCTCAAGGAAAGAATGAATTAATTCATTAGTAAATTTTTCTTTCAATAATTTTTTTGCAAAGCTTAATATCTTTTTTGTATCATCATGATGCAGGTTTTCGCCTTTTATTAATGGATTAATTATTCTATGTAAAGTTTGATTCATTATTTTATAGAAAGGTTATTCCAACTGTATTAGAATTAATTTCACCTAACCAATATCTGCCATCAGGTAAATAACGATCATCTTTTTCAATTTTAGTTGGACCACTATACTTGAATTGACACAAATAATTACCGGC
>JAHJCW010000267.1 GCA_018812885.1 bacterium
GCGCTGTTTATTTGTGGTCACCTAATCCTGGAAAGCAGCATATTATTGGGCAAAGATGCATACCAATGGACGGTACATTTATTAGAGGTTACGCTTCCCATCGCAAAACCAATTGTAATATTAGTCATAATAGTATTTTTTATCCATTTTGTGTGGGCGAGTCGAAAAATACCCGGGAAGTTCGAAGATCGAAAGCGGATGATGGAGCTCGGTAAAAAAATTAAAGGTTCTGCAAAATTGTGGAAACAAGATAAAAAATTAGAAACCAGTCTTGCTAGGCATTTCGAGACATCTTTATGGATTTGGCAAGTGCGTACCGGAATGATTGTTTTAGCTACGGGAGCTTTCCATTTAATTTTAGTCGCCTGGAATATTTTTACAAATATGGGCGTGTTCGGTCAACAGCCGGGACTATCTGTAGAAATAGCCACTTCGCGCGTGGAAAGCGGTTTGTGGATTTTGTATACGGTGTTAATGTTTGCAGTTGTAGCCCATATGGCGATAGGTGTTTATAGATTATTAGTAAAATGGTTCGCTGATACGTGGCTTGTTAGAAAATATTCAAGAATCGTATTTTATTTTCTATTTTGGTTCTATATAGTTTTGGGTATTGCAACAACTATTGGGTTAGCCGGTCCATGGGAGGGAATATTATCATGAAAGTTATAACAAGCGATGTGTTGGTGATTGGTGCTGGCTTGGCTGGCGAAAGAACCGCAATAGCATGTGCCAAAGAAGAACAAGATGTAATAATTTTATCATTAGTTCCGCCCCGTCGAAGCCATTCCGCGGCTGCGCAAGGTGGAATGCAAGCTTCTTTAGGGAATTCAATCAAAGGTAAGGGAGACAATCCTACAATACATTGGTTAGATACTGTAAAAGGATCTGATTGGGGAGCAGACCAAGAAGTTGCGCGTATTTTTGCCGATAATGCACCAATCGCAATGCGTGAAATGGCGCATTTTGGCGTTCCCTGGAATCGCGTGGAGGCTGGCCCCAAGGATGTGTTCATTAAAGGGAAAAAAGCAACAATTGTAGAAGAAAAAGAGAAGGAAGGACTTATTACTGCCCGCGCCTTTGGCGGTACCGCAAAATGGCGGACTTGTTATACCTCTGATGGAACGGGGCATACGGTATTATATACAATGGACAGTCTGGTCATGCAGTTGGGCATTCCGGTTCATGACCGTATGGAAGCATTGCAATTAATTCATGCGGATGGACGTTGTTACGGCGCGGTTGTTCGTTCATTACGAGATGGAGAAATTATAACTTATTTAGCAAAATCAACGGTGATTGCTACGGGTGGCTATGGACGTATTTATGGTGAATCAACAAATGCTGTTATTAACGAAGGGACAGGTTCTTGGCTGGCACTGCAGACAGGCGTAGTTCCATTAGCCAATATGGAAGCAGTTCAATTTCACCCGACAGGTATCGTACCAACAGATATTTTAGTAACCGAAGGCTGTCGTGGAGACGGCGGAATCCTTTTAGATGTTGATGAGTATCGGTTTATGCCGGACTATGAGCCTGATAAGCAAGAATTGGCCTCACGAGATGTTGTGTCACGCAGGATGAAAGAACATATGCTAAAAGGCAAGGGCGTTAAATCTCCTTACGGTGAGCATCTGTGGATGGACCTAAGACATCTTGGAAAAGAACATCTTACCACTAAACTTCGGGAAGTGTTTGATATTTGCATGTATTTTATAGGTGTTAATCCAATCACAGAATTGATTCCGGTACGACCAACCCAACACTATTCAATGGGAGGTATTCGTATAAATAAAGATGGTCATGCTTACAATTTAGAAGGACTTTTTGCACTTGGTGAAGTAGCTTGCTGGGATATGCATGGATTTAATCGACTTGGCGGTAATTCTTTAGCAGAAACTGTTGTGGCAGGTATGGTTGTTGGTAAAAAAGTTGCCGAGTACACTAAAAAGGCTTCGCTAAAAGCTGATAAAACATTAGCCGAGCAATTTGCTAAAAAAGAACAAGATAAAATCAGCCATCTGTTGAATTCTTCCGACGGAGAAAATGTTTACACGCTACGGAATGAAATTGGGGCTATTTTAACTAAGGATGTTCACATATTTAGAACAGAAGAGGGGTTAACAAGAGCTACCGAAGGATTGTTAGACATTGTGAAACGAACAAAAAATGTTAAAGTACAATCTCATGCACAGGGAATGAATCCTGAATTGTCTACCGCCTTGCGAATTGAGGGGATGGCGAAACAGGCCTATTTGATTGCAAAGGGAGGTCTTAACAGAACAGAATCGCGCGGAGCACACAGCCGCGAAGACTATCCTAAACGAGATGACGATAAATGGTTAAATAGAACCTTAGCACGTTGGCCTGATCCTAATAGTGAACCGGTATTTACTTATGAACCGGTAGGAATACTAGACTTGCCTCCCGGATACCGAGGGTATGGAGATGACCTCAGAGAGAATATGAAAATATCTATTGAAAAATATAATAAAAAAATTCATAATGAGCAGAAAAAACACGGTAGAATTGAAACTTCAGAACCGACAGGAAGCAAATTACCAAAAGAATTATGGAAAAGTGAAGTAAAGGAGGCGAAATAATGGAACGGACATTAAAATTCAATATATTTAGATATAATCCTAATGTTAAAAATGACAAACCGCGCGTTGAGACTTTTGAATTGAACGAAACTCCCCGCCTAAATGTCTTTACTGCTTTAAACCGGATTCGCGAAGAGCAAGCTCCTGACTTAATGTTTGATTTTGTATGCCGTGCCGGAATCTGTGGTTCTTGCGCAATGATGATAAATGGTAGACCTACGTTGGGCTGTCGAACACTTACATCAGATTTGCCTGAAAATATTGAACTGTATCCATTACCGTTCTTTAAGATGTTAGGCGATTTATCCGTCGATACAGGTATCTGGTTTAGAGGTATTTCCGAACAGTTAGAATCATGGATTCATACACAAAAGGAATTTGTCCCCGAAGCCGAAGAAGAACGTATGGATAATGCACTTGCAAACAAAATATATGAATCTGAAAGATGTATAGAATGTGGTTGTTGTCTGGCGGGGTGTGCGACAGCGCAAGTTTATCCACACTTTTTAGGTGCGGCGGGGCTTAATCGCATAGGGCGATTCATGATGGATCCGCGTGACCAACGCACTGATGAAGAATGGTTCGAGCTTGTCTCAACTGATGACGGAGTATTTGGATGTATAGGAATGATGGCATGTGACGATGTATGTCCAAAGGATCTACCACTATTAGAAGTATTTTCCTATATTAGAAGGAAAATGAGCGTGGTGCCATTTACAAAATAAAGATAATGAATCAATTTGTATGTAAAAGAAAAAGCCCTCTAAATATTTCGAGGGCTTTTTTAATCTATTATATAATCAGTTAATTCTTTAAAGTGAAATGCACCGGTATCGATATCCAAACGCCAACCGGACGATCGCGTTGTTTGGCAGGTTTAAATCGTGTATTTCTAATAGCTGTAGCAGCAGCTTCGTCTAAACCGGTGTTAGGAACACCTTTTAAAATTATTGTTTCTTCAACTATACCCCTATCGTTAATAAAAGCCTGAACGATTACAGTTCCTTCAATTCCAGCTTCCTGAGCTATTTCCGGATATATCGGATTAATGGGCGTCCGGGCAACAGGTGGATCATCGTAAGGAATGAATTTAACTCGCGGACCTGTATTTGTTGGTGGGGGTGGAGCTTCTCCCCAAGCTTTAAAATCCTCAAGCTCGGTTTCTGCAATAGTAATGTCCTCATCAAGATCATCACTTTCAGATTCAATTGGCACGGAAGGTCGCGATGGCGGCGGTGAACTATCGGCTTGACGGGTTAGTGGGATCTCTATTTGCTCAATTACAATTTCCTGTTGTTCACTAAAACTGTTATCAGCGATAAATCGCGGAAACATCAAGAAACCTGTTATTAGAATAATTACGCTGATTAACCCCGTTATTCTTATGGTAAGAGGATATTGGTTTTTTAAAATATGTATATGCTCAGACATAATTAATCCGTTGCTTGTAACGTTGCATAATTTAAAGCAAGTGCATCAGCTTTGCGTAACTCATTATGTATATCGGAAATTAATTTCATTCGAGACTGTTCATCTGCTTTAAGAGATACTGTAAGTTGCGGGTCTGCTGCTCGCCTTTCGTACATTATATGACGTATATCTTCAGTGTTAAAGAGCTTATCTTCAATTGAAACCAAGCCCTCTTTAGAAAC
This sequence comes from bacterium, assembly GCA_018812885.1. Classification (GTDB taxonomy): domain Bacteria; phylum Fidelibacterota; class Marinisomatia; order Marinisomatales; family JAHJCW01; genus JAHJCW01. The sequence continues at coordinate 4,253 of JAHJCW010000267.1, forward strand.
CCAAATATGAGAAGTGTGGTTTTTAGATTTCAACTTTTCAATACGCATAGCTTTTGGTAGATCTACAGGCAAGCCACTGAATTCTCTCAATACAGTTGTTACCATAAAAAATATCAACAGCATAAATATGATATCCGGCATAGATGCCGTTGGAATATCACTGGATAGCCGAGTTTTTCTCTCAAATTTCATAATTGAGTCTCCGCAATTGAAATACGTGTAGCATTTGCAATTTTCAGTTGATCAATAACTGCTATATAATCTTTATATTTCGTCTTCTCATGCGTTTTAACAGAAATAATCAGTTTATCATTATCTTGCAGCTTTTTTCTAACCACTTGGCTAATATCACTGATTTTTACCGGTTCCTTTCCGAGTAACACTTGACCGGTTGAATTGATCAAGCAGTTCAAAATGTTTTTAGAGCTCACTTCAACCTGTTCGCCTTCTGCCGGCAAAACTATTCCCAAGCCCTTATCCATATCAATTGTTGTAGTGACCAGGAAAAAGATTAACAACAGGAAGGCAATATCTGCCATTGAAGCAGTCGGGATTTCCCCGCCTTTAAACCTGCGTTTTTTCTTTGCCATAATATATTACTTAGATTTTTTATTGCTCTCCATTTCGTAGAGATGGTCAACTAGCTGCATGGAATTTTCTTCCATATCTAATACTAACCGATCAATCCTTGAAACGAAGAAATTTTGCAATAATTGTATGAAAATAGCCACCATTAATCCGAATGCGGTAGTCAACAAGGCCTGAGAGATACCACCAGCGACAACCGCCGGAGAAATATTATTGGCAGCTTCGATTGAATTGAAAGCCACGATCATACCAGCAACCGTTCCGGTGAAACCAAGCATGGGAGCAACCGTAACAACCAGGTTTAACCAGATCATATTCTTTTCCAAGAAAGACATTTCAACGGTACCTGCGTTTTGAATTGCTTTTTCAACTTCATCTAATCCGCGATGACTACGTGACAGACCAGCATGAAACACCTCAGCAACCGGACCGCGTGTTTTATTGCAAAGATCAAGAGCACCGGCAACTCCATCAGAGCTTAATGTCTCCTTGACCTCAGCAAAGAATTTTTTTGAATTAATTGATGACATCATTAAAGTATAGAATTTTTCAAGGGCAAACATTAGTCCAAAGATAAGTAAAAACAAAATTGGCCACATGAATGGACCACCATCTACAAAGTATTCAACCATTTATTCCTCCAGTATTAATAGAAATTGTCTGAAAAGTTATTAAAATTAACAAAATTTTGTCAATGAATATAATTAATATTTTTTTAATTCCACAGTTTCTTTAAAACTATTGATTGCCACAATAAATTGATTATCGGTTGGGAGAATTATTTTAAAGTATTCATCTCGCCCCCACAGCGAGGCAGCAACTTGTGCCTTAATGCGGGTTTTTATGAAATTGCTATCCTTCGTAATAGCTGAACGATCAAACTTAATTTTTTCAGAAATCAGAAAAGCTAAAAATTCTTTATATAACTCATCGGATAAAACCCAGGATATGTTAAATTGCTCAAACGAAACGAAATCATTTTTTATAGACTGTGAATATTTCGAAGCCCAATTAAAAATAGGTCTGTTTGGGTCAGTAATTATCGATTGTGTTTCGGCAGAAATACCGGATTCCCATGCAGACAATACATCAGGAGTTATGCCGCCTCCGCCATAAACAATACGCCCATTCCTGGTAAAATGTTTGGGTCTTAGTTTCTTAAGTGAATCAACAACTACTTCACGGTTTTCAATAAATATCTCACTGTAATAATCATAATCATGGCCTAGTTCATATTCTCTTTGAATAAGTCTGCCGCTAGGAGTATAGTATTGCGCAATAGTAATTCTTATCGCGGATCCATCGTTTAGTGCAATTTGTCTTTGTACGAGCCCTTTGCCAAAAGTTGTTTCACCTACAATAATTCCGCGATCTAAATCTTGTACTGCTCCGGCAACGATTTCACTAGCGCTGGCTGAACCGCGATTGACTAAAACAACCAATGAAAATTCATCGCTACCTTTTTTTGGATCAGCGATAAAAACCTGTTCTAATTCTTTTCGTTTTCCACGGGTATATACGATAGTGTCGCTTTTAGCGATGAATAAATTAGTTATTTCGGCTGCTTGATTTAATAATCCTCCGCTATTATTTCTAAGATCCAATATTAAACGTTGCATTCCTTTTTGTGATAATTCAGACATGGCAGACCTTACTTCATCTAGCGAAGTTTCTGAGAAGCGAGTAAGCCAAATATATCCGGTTTGGCTATCAATCATTATAGCGGTTCTAACGCTGTACAAAGGAATGTTGTCCCTTACAATCGTTACATCAAAGAGCTCAGCAGTTCCGGTGCGTTTTATTGTAACTATTACCTTTGTACCTTTTTTGCCGCGCAAGGCTTTGAAGACACCTTCTTTAGTAATTCCAAACGCATCCTCTCCATTTATTTTTATAATTTGATCACCGGACAATAGTCCGGCGCGTTCTGAAGGACTATCAGCGACAGGCGCAATGACTGTTAAATTTCCGTTAAGAACATCAAATTCGATCCCAATGCCTTGAAATTCACCCTTGAATTGTTCATCAATTTCTTCCAATTCCTCAGCTGGAATATAAACAGAATGGGGGTCTAATTCATCCATGACGCCCCTAATGGCACCGTCCATTAATTTGTCAAGTTCTACTGTTTCAAAATAATCTTCGTTAATGTAATGAAGAACTGATAACAATGTGTTTAGCTTATTTTTTACTGTGTTGTTAACATCGCGTTTTTGCGTATAAGTATTGTGTATAAAAACAATTAGAATCAGCGAAAGGATTATAATGCTTGTCGATACAACTGACTTGCGAAATGAAAACCGTTTAATATTCATAAGATAATAGTTATTATTGATAAAATTGATGTGAAATATAGCAAAACTTCGTAAAATATCAATTTACAAGCTTTAGTATTTGCTTATAACCCTTTTCGTCAATGTTCATTGTTACGGGAATGGAATAAATTGGTAAATCAGTGATTTCAAATTTTATAAAATCTTTTTCAGTTGTTAGAATTACGTCAGCACCCGAATTAATATATTTGGTTTTTATTTTTTCGATATCTGTTTTTGAATACTTTTTATGATCCCTGAAATTAATTGTATTAAGAATTCTGATATTTAGTTTTTGTACTGTTTTTGTGAACGATTCAGGGTCTCCAATTCCTGAAAATAACAGCGCTGTTTTTCCACTAAAATAATCAAAATCAAGTTTATTGTTTTTATTATCTAATATATAAGAGGAAGGAATTATATTCGTATCGAATAATGGCAACCCGATTGTTTTTAGTTTAGCTTGAAGTTTTTCAGATGGTAAAACAAAATTAGCTTTGGTCAGAAAAATTATATGTGAGCGTCTTAACGATTTCCAGGGCTCGCGAAAATTTTTAAAACCAAACATTCGGTTTTTAAATTTTGACATAGTGCTATTAACGAGGACAATATCAATATCTCTATATATTTTACGATGTTGAAATCCATCGTCTAAAATAATGATTTCAGGATGAAATTTGTCTATCAAGTATTGGCCCCCACGTATACGATTTTCATCAACGACTATTGAAACGTTTACAAGATGTTTTGCCATAAGCGTTGGCTCATCACCTACGATTTTCCAATTTACTGTGTTAGTCTTGCCATCTGTTACCAATTGAGTTCCGGTTGATTTTCTACCATAGCCACGGCTTAAAACAGCAACGGATTTATTCTGTTGTTGAAGGTACTTAGCAAGTGCTATTACTGTGGGTGTTTTACCTGTACCGCCGACTGTTATATTTCCAACACTAATAACTTTGCAAGTCAACTTTGTAGATTTAAATATGTTTATATTGTACAGATAATTTCTAATAATAATTATTAATAGGTAAACCATAAAAAGCGGAAATAGAATTATATTTAGAATTATTTCCATTAAGCAATTTTCAAACTTTTAGACACTTCGTTGTCCAAACTGTCTAGTTGGATTTTTAATTTATTATTGCAAGTATCAAAATTATTATTTATTGAAAAATACAGTGGTTCACCAAACTTTAATTCTATGTGAGTAAATGGCTTGGTGATGTGAAAAGTGTCCCAATTTGTAAAACTCCAACTACGATGCGAACGACCCGCGGCAGGGATAATCGGAATCCCGGTTTTTTGTGCTGCTCTCACTGTGCCCGGTTTCGGAATTCTCGCCGGACCTTTTGGACCATCGGGAGTAATTGCAAAAACATTATTAGGTTTTGATAAAAGTTCAACTATTTGCTGAAATACTTCACTTCCATTTTGTGAACTTGAACCACGTAAGAATTTCCAACCCAACTTTTCACCAATATTGACACCAAGTTCAGCATCTTTGTGAAATCCTGCTAAAATGTGAAAATGATATTTGGCTAATTTGAGATATGGAATGAACATATTTCCGTGCCAGTAAGCTATAATAAATGAACCGTTTTTATTTAATAAATTCTCAACGTGCTGAAATCCTGTGATTTTCCAGCGACAAGATCCGTATAGAATTCTAATTAGTGAAGTTAGAATAGTTATTTTGATATTATTGAGAAAACCGGTCATTGATTTTAGTCTAAAAAGTTTTTTCAGCAATTAATTTTGCAGCACGGGTGTAAACACTGGGAGTTCCTAATTCTTTTGTCATCTGTTTATACCCGTCAATCATTTTTTTACGTTCAGGAGTATCGGAGAGCAATGGAATAATTGCCTTAACAAGGGCATCCGGGGTCATTTTATGTTGAATAAACTCAGGTACAATTTTACGTTTCGCAATCAAGTTTATTAATGATAAATATTTCACTTTGGTTAATTGTTTTCCAATCCAATAAGTAATGTTAGATGTCTTGTAACAAACGACTGTTGGTAAACCAAGTACAGCCGCTTCTAAAGTTGCAGTACCGGAAGCAATCAGCCCTGCGTCACCAAAATTCATAGTTAAGCGAGGGTCATCTTTTTCTATATGTACAAATTTTGGACAAGTCGGCAAAATTACATCAGGCGACTTACCGACAATAAATTGTATGTTTGGAAAAATGTTATGCAATTTGTTGATAACATCATTAAATATTGGCCAATGACGATCTATCTCTTGCTGGCGACTGCCGGGTAGCAAGGTTAATAAAGGATTGTTTGGCGAAAGTGAATGTTTTGAAAAAAACTCATCCTTGTCAATGTCTGGTTGATCGATATCAACAAAAGGATGTCCAATAAAATCAATATCTATTCCGCGCGCGTTGTACCAATCTTTTTCAAACGGAATAATACTTAAAGCTTGATCAGTGAATTTTTTTATTTTGAAAGCTCGACTTTCCTTCCAAGCCCAAACTTGCGGTAAAATAAAATATGTAACAGGAATATTTAAATTATGGATTTTTTTTGCCAAACTGAGATTAAAACCTGGGTAATCAATTAATATTATGCGAGATGGCTGGATATTTTTTATTAGACGGATTGTGTTTTTCATTACCCTGCGAATATATGGTAGATGTTTTACAACCTCCGTGAATCCAACTAAGGATAGATTTGAAATATGTTCAACAATTTTAACTCCGGAGGTCTTCATTCTATCGCCTCCGTGACCTATAAACTTTATTTTGGGATAAAGTTTTAGCATTTCCAGTACTAACTGGGAACCGTGGATGTCGCCGGATTCTTCGCCTGCTATAATAAAAATATTATTTACAGGACTATTTCTTCCCTGTTTAGATGAAATCATTTTTTAATAAATTGATTAGAGCGTTTTTATATTGCTGAAATTTGGGCTCGAATAAAGATTAATATCAAGATTAACAAAATATTTAAAAGAGTGCTTTTCTCAGACTTAAGAACTTTTTTAAAACATAGCGGTTCTTGTTTTGTTGCAAGTTTCCAAGGTGTTAATCTTGGGATTAATGCCGGAACATTTTTGCAATAAGTCAAATATTCTTTATCAAACAGTTTAGTTAATGTTTCTTGTTCTAATGAAACAATCAATAAATATTGAATAATAAAAAACAATAGTGTGATACATAACATGAACCAGACAGTTGATCCTCCCGCAATTAGAACAATCCCTAAATAGATTATCATATTTCCAAGATATAGGGGATTGCGCAAATAGGCAAATGGTCCTGATGTGCAAAGTTTAGAAGCACCTACTTTTGTCGTTCGCGTTCTACCGCCAGCATAACTGTTAGCCCAAATTCTACCAAGTTCACCGATTGCAAGCAGAATGAACCCAAAATAAATTATGGGCTGATAAGGTTTTGAAAAAAACAACAGTAATAATACAAGGGGTATTGGTGTATAACTGCGGTTTTTAAAGAAGAATTGGCGGATATCCATTAAAGAACATCTTCAATAATCATTTTATGAATGTTGGTAGCTACTTCCAAAGCATCTCTACCTGCTTTGCCGTCAACAATTGGCTTAGCTTTTCCTTGAATTGACTCGATGAAATTAGTCAGTTCAAGTCGAAGGGCATCAATTTTTTCAACAGTTGGTTTCTCGTAAACTATAGCTCGAAGTCTACCGTTACTATCTAACGGAGCAGTAACCAAGGCATTAGAAACCTTTATGTCCGAATCAACTGAGCGATATACTTCGGTTAGTCCTAAGAGAAAATCAATTGTGACATACATATCACGTTGGAAAAGTTTTAGTTTTCTTACTTTATTTTGCGCAATGCGACTTGAGGTTAGATTAGCTACAGTGCCATTTTCAAAACGGATTCGAGCGTTGGCAATGTCAACTGAATTTGTCATGATTGAAACACCGCTGGCACGTATGGTTTTCACAGGACTGTCGACCAATGATAGAATTATATCAATATCATGAATCATAAGGTCAAGGACAACCGGGACTTCTGTGCCGCGAACCGTATATGGAGCAAGCCGCTGTACTTCAATAAATTTTGGTTTTAACTCAAAGCCCTTTAACGCCAATAGAGCCGGGTTCAGGCGTTCGATATGTCCAACCTGTATTACTGTCCCGTTTTTTTCAGTAAGTGAAAGCAGATGATCAGCTTCAGCAACAGTTTTTGTTATGGGCTTTTCAATAAATACATGTTTACCGGATTTTATGCATAGTTCGGCAATTTCTGCATGTTGAGTTGTCGGTGTCACAATTGATATGGCATCACAGGTAGAAAGCAATTCAGCAACGGTACGATAAGATTTTGTTTTATATTGTTTTGCAATTTCATTAGCACGTGTAGTATCTAAATCATAGACACCCATGAGAATAGCGCCGGGTAGTGATGCAAAGTGTTTTACGTGATGTTGGCCTAAATGTCCAACACCGATTACGCCTACTTTTATTGGTTTTGATAACTTCATTGACTGTATAAATTTACAATAAGATGATGTACTGTGAAACAATCAAACATTGAACTTAAAGAAAATACAATCTCCATCTTTTACAATATAATGTTTCCCTTCTTGGCGGACCAATCCGGCATCGCGCACAGCGATTTCCGTCCCAAGGGTAATTAAATCGTTATATTTATATATTTCTGCTTTAATGAATCCGCGTTGAAAATCAGTATGAATTTCTCCGGCAGCCTCAGGTGCAGTAGCGCCTTGTTTAATTGTCCATGCGCGTACTTCCTTTGGACCTCCGGTAAAAAATGTTTCTAAATTAAGGAGCTTGAAACTCGCATGAATAAGTTTTTCTAAACCAGGTTCAGGTAGATTATATTCATTTAAAAACATTTGCTTATCCTCACCTTCTAGTGTTGCAATTTCTTGTTCGAGCTTTCCGCAGAGACGTATTGCGAGATTCCCTTCTTTTTCAGCAAAGTCGAAAAGAGCTTGTACATGTTCATTGCGCTTAACCTTTTGGATTTCCCGCTCATCGACATTAGCTACATACAAGATGGGTTTACGCGACATTAAAAACAAAGATCTAATAAAAGGAAGATCATCAGTTTCCGCAGGAAAAGTTCGAGCGCGGCGTCCATTATTTAAATGTCCTAATAATTGCTCAAGTACTTTCATTTTTCTGACTGCACTTTTATCACCGCTTCTGGAGATTTTAGCTATTTTGATTAAACGCCTATCAAGTGTGGCAATGTCAGCCAATAAAAGCTCTGTTTCAATTAGTTCAGCATCCCGAACGGGATCAACGTTTCCTTCAACATGAACAACATTGCTATCATCAAAACACCTTACGACGTGAATAATGGCGCCGACCTGTTTGATTTGGCCCAAGAACTGATTGCCTAACCCCTCTCCATCACTGGCGCCCCTAACTAAACCGGCAATATCAGTAAATTCAACAATCGCAGGTGTGACCTTTTCCGGTTTGTAAATTCTCTCAAGCTCAAACAGTCTTGGGTCGGGAAGTGGAACAATGCCAACGTGCGGATCAATAGTACAAAAAGGATAATTTTCAGCCGGGACGCTTAATGCAGTTAGTGCATTAAAAATGGTTGATTTGCCGACATTTGGCAAACCCACTATTCCGCATTGAAGTGACATAATTAAAATGTATCTAAAGCTGGGTCAGCTCCAAAATCCCAAGTTAAATTCTCAAAGAGACCGACTTGTAAGTCTTTTGCAAAATATATAACTTTATCTTTTACCGACAAAGCTGCATCGCCCCATACCATAAATACCGGCTTTTTCATTACTTTTTTGATGTCAATTTTATAAGTGATTTTATTATGATAAGGTCGTACCTGTCCCTTGAATTTTAATTCTTTTACACCTAAGGCTCGACCGCGACCCGTTCCTCCCGCCCAAGAAAGGAAAAATCCTAATAGTTGCCAAAATCCGTCGAGGCCAAGACAACCGGGCATTACGGGGTCGCCTTTAAAATGACAATCGAAAAACCAATTTTTAGGATTAATATTTAATTCTGCAAGAATGGAGCCCTTGCCATATTTTCCACCCTCTTCGGTAATTTTTAGAATGCGATCAATCATTAACATTGGCGGCTTAGGTAGTTTACCATTCTCTTGACCAAAAACATTACCTTCGGCAATCTTCAATAAATCTTTTTTTGAATAACTTAATTTTTTCTGCATAGATGATTATTCCATAAATAACATAATTTTCAGTGGCAAGATTATTAGTAATACAGGAAATGGGCAAGTATTCTTTATGAAAACCCAAATTTTGGAAAACGAAGATATTTTTTTAAATTCGCCCCTTCAAATTTGGAGCAACTATGAAACAATGGGTATTAATATTAGGATGTTCTACCGGACATGGCGGCGCTACAGCAAAGCGCTTAGCCGAAGACGGGTATGGCATATTGGGATTTCATTTTGATCGCGCTGATATAAAAAGACAAGCGTTAAAATTTAAAGATGAATTAGCAGAAATAAATGGTAGCCGCGTGCATTTCTGGAATAAAAATGCGGCCGACATTGAGGTTATGAATGAATATGTACCAATTATTAAAGATATTGTTGGTGATGGAACATTAAAATTATTGCTCCATTCCATTGCCTTTGGTACAACCATGAATCTGCTTGGTGAAAAGCATGTAACCCGCAAGCAAATGGATATGACCGTTCACGTTATGGGAATGTCTATGTTATATTAGATACAAAAACTGCATGATGCAAAATTGATTGGCGAAGGCTCACGCGTTATGGGTTTTACCAGTGAAGGTAATTATGTATCGATGGAAGGATATGGTCCTATAAGCGTCGCCAAAGTGGCGATGGAGGCAATCCTACGACAAATTGGTTGGGAGCTTGGGAAGTTTGGCATCACTGCCAATATAATTCAAGCAGGAGTAACACCAACACGGGCGCTTACGAAAATCTCTGACAGGTGGGAAGAGTGGATAAAACGCACAGAATATCGAAATCCAATGCGTCGCACGACCACTCCGGAAGATGTTGCTAATACTGTATCATTATTGTTACGACCTGAAGCTGATTTCATTAATTGTTCAACTATCCATTGTGATGGCGGGGAACATCGCTCTGGAAGGATATATTAACTAGTTGATTACCCCCTCTTTGATTCTCCCCCTATTTTAGGGGGAGAAGATTTGCGGAGCAAATTTGTAGGGGTATACCGATTAAACAATAATCTCTGAATGATTATCAACTATATTTCTATTGCCGCTGATTACAAATTCTGAGTTTTGTTTGATCTTGAGTTTTGCTTCTTCAATCCAAATTTCAGCTAATTTTGCTTTTCTATCATTTTTTATAGCGGCATCTAAAAATAGTGTTGAAATATAAATATCCAAGCACATTTTTACAATCCGTTCAGAAATGAATTCAGTATATTCATGATCCATTTGATTTTTAATAGTTTCAACTGCTTTGTCAAAGGACGTGATCATTGATTTTACAGAACTAGAAAGTGGTTGCAGATCAGATTTAAAAGACAATTCTTTAAACTTATCAAGTTCTTTATTTAGCACACCTGCTAAAATTCCGCCGATTGCTGCAACCACTTGCAGTTGAGAAGTTCCTTCATAAATATTAGTAATTCTCGCATCGCGATAGTAACGTTCCATATCGTAATCTTTCATGTACCCATTACCGGCCATTATCTGTAAACCGTCATAAGCTGTTTTGTTCGCCATTTCGGCGTTAAAATATTTAGAAAATGGCGTTAAAATTCCTGCTAATCGTTCAAGATATTTGGTTTCTTTTCGGTCAGCATTCGGATTTTTAGATGACACTTTTAGTTTATCAACTACTTTTCCTGTTTCATAAAGCAATAATCTTCCAGCTTCAATGTTTAGGCGCATATCAGAAAGCATTTTATAAACAGCCGGGATTTCAATAATTGGCTTACCAAATTGGATGCGTGTTTCGGCATACTCTTTAGCTAAATTATATGCCGCTTCAGAGATACCAAGTGCCTGCGCAGCTACGGCAATTCTTGCGCCATTCATTAATGACATAATATATTTGATCAAACCAAATTTGCGTTTTCCGATAAGATAGGCCGGAGTATTGTTGAAGGTCATTTCGCAGGTTGGCGACCCGTGAATACCAAGTTTTTCCTCTATTCGGTCTATGTTAATTGTTTTATCTTTGGAACAGACAAACATCGAAAGTCCGCGACCATCGGTAGTTCCCAGCTCCGATCGCGCTAATACTAAAAGCGTAGTGCCGTTTCCATTGGTAATAAAACGTTTTGTTCCATTAAGATGCCAAACACCGCTATCATCACCGTCTATCGGTGGCGTGGCTTTAGTTTTGACCGATTGCAAATCTGAACCGAAGTCCGGTTCGGTCAATACCATTGCTCCGGTGGCTTCCCCCGTTGCCAAGGGCAGAATATATTTCGCCTTCTGCTCATCATTGCCAAAATCTTCGATGGTTTCTGCAATATCCTGTAAACCCACCAATGTCATTAATGATGCATCGGCACGCGAAACCATTTCTATGATAGCTATTTTAATGGTTTGCGGCATATTAAGTCCGCCGTATTCGTAGGGAAGTGAAATACCCATCAAATTCATTTCTTTAAAATCGTTGAGATTCTCTAACACCAATGGATTCATCGTTACATCGCCATTTTCACAAATGTGTCCCTCTTTGTCAATTTGTCGTGAGCGTTCAAAAATCGGCCCAGCACAAATATCACCAACAACTTCAAGAATATCTAAATAATTTTGTGCGGCTTCGTCGCGGTTGGCGGGTGCGAAATCGTATTCTTTAGAGCTGGAATAATCACCTTCCACGATATCGGCTAACGCCTTTAAGTCGAGGCGCTCTAAGTTGAATTTTATGTCCGGATTGTCAGTAAAATAGTTTTGCATAGTTAGTCCTAGTATTTAAATGAATTAATTATGAAAATTAAAAAACATATCTAAGGAAAATAAAATTTTCTTGGCAGTTTTACTACACTAAAATATTATTGGTATGTTCATCATTATCCGCGGGGTCTTTTACAAAGAAGATTAACATTAGTACTCCCAAAAGTAGAAATAGACCAATAAAATAAAATGTCCAAACTGCGCCTAATGCTTGTGTTATAATTCCTGCTAAAATAATTGACAATAAAGTGAATGGAGCTATTGAGGTATCAATCAATGCCATGTATAATTTTCCATCGCGTTTGCCGGCGAAGGAGTAAACCAAATTCATTGCCGATGGCATAAATGCTCCCATTCCTATTCCTACAAATACGAATACAAGATATACTCCCGCCATTGTATTTACTGATAATGCAACTATAACAGCCAGTATATTGGAAATATAGGCAAGAGTAATTGCATATTTATGCCCATAGCGGTCTCCAATTAAACCGGCAAAATAACTTGCGAAACCATAGGCAATAACATTTATTATAGTAAAGATTCCTGCTTCACTAACATCAAAGCCAAGTTTGTCTTGCATAAATACAGCATAAAGACTAATCGCTGGGTAATTAACCGTGAGAATAGCACGCGAGATAAGGTAACGACGGAAATTGTACTGTTTACTAAGTATATGTTTTGTTTCTTTCAAGAATTCACGGATTGTTTTTTGCACAAATGGAGCACTCGGTTTTTCAACTTTCATCCAAACAAACAAAATGGTAGCGATTAATATCGATACAAAAAACACGGAAAATCCCCAGCCAAAATTTCTTGGAAATTCCAATGAACTGCTTAATAAAATTTTAACCAATATCCCGCCAAAAAATCCACCGACACTATTAAAAGCAAAGGATATTCCAAAGAACCTTCCACGATCTTTGTCTTTAACAACCTGTCTTAAAAAACCTGCCCATATAGGAATTATCATTCCCACGCTAAATCCGTATAGAATAAAACAGACATAATAATAAATCCATGCCGAAGGTCCGGTTGGAGCGAAAAAAGCGAATACGAACCACATCATGAAGATTGGTGGGAGAGCTGTGAGGTGAACCCCGATTGCTAAATTTTTTACGTTTGACCTATTACGAGATAATACAGTTGTAAGAAATTCTGGCAGAGCAACTAAAATTGAAAATAATCCGGCAACAGAAATAACAACACTATTTGGCGCGCCGAGAGATTTTAAAAATAATGGAACAATTGCATAGGTGGTGTGAAAAGCAAGCCCAAATCCCCAAAAATATTCGTGAAAAACATTTAGGATTAGATTTTGTTTATGGTCTTTTTTTGTCAGCTTTTCCATTGTGTTTCTGTTGTTCTCGCGTAAGCAGAATTATAGAGATTATCAGAACGCCGCCACCAAAATATTGGACGGGGGATAAGATACGTCCGCGCAAAATCCAATCTATCGCCACAGCGGAAAGCGGCCAAAACAGTTCATAGATTGTCGAATGAGATGCCTTAACTTGTTTTAACCCATAATAATAAATAAATAAAGCAACTGAACCGGTAGTAAATACGATTAATAATATGATTTTCCATTGCGATGCGGTCATTACATTAATATCAGAAAAACCACGAATCGCCACTAAAACAATAAGCGCAATTATTGCGGTAACCGATAATCGCAGAGCGGTTACAACCGGAAAGGAAAGAGTTTTTAAAGCATGTTTCCCCAAAACAGTTGAACTGCCCCAGCAAAATGCTGCCAACAAAGCCAACAATACTGCAATTATGGTTTTATCGTCCCCTGAGTCAATGGGATTTAAACCAAAAGTCACAAAATATCCGCCAACAAGCGCCATTATTGCTAATATTAAAAATCTATTGGTGATGCGTTCTTTTAAAACAACTGCCGCAAGCGATATCGCAAACAGCGGTTGGAATTTTTGCAATAGTACTACTACCGATAAATCGATATAATTAATGTAGCTGAGTGCTTTGGTGTAAAAGAATAAACCAAGCAAACCGCCAAATACGCTTATCCAAAAAATTGATGACCAGGCTCTTTGCCCCATTGCAAATATTTCTTTTTTGCCCTTCAGCAAGAATGGTAAGAAGACAATTGCGCCAATTACATGCTCAATGGTGACAATCAAAATTGATGAAACATTATAGAGCTCTTGGCGCAGGAAACCATCCATGCTCCATAATAATGCAGCAAATATGATTGCAAATATCGGTAAGTACTTTTTCATGGGCGGAAATTACGGAATAGAAACCACGAATTGCACGAACTTGATTAGCCACAAAGGGCACGGAGAAAAAATAAAATATATATTGTCTTTGCGAGTAATATGTAATGAAGTGAAGCGATCTATTAAATATATAGATTGCCACGCTATGCTCCTTAAGAATGGCAAAATAAATTGTCATACCCGCTCAAGTGAGTATCTATTATTATAATATGGATTCCCCCGATGCATTAGAGAATGACAGATTGGTAAAGACGTAAGATCTTACGTCACTACATAACACCCTCCTCTATGTTTCGTAAACAGGGATTTGCAAATGCTACATTTCTAAAACTTTACCGGAAAACAAAATAATTCCGGAATGATTGTCTCTATCTATAAATATAAGTAGTTTATCAAGAAATGGGGTTAAAGCAGACAAACATATTTAATATAAATGTTGGAACTTTTTACGATCCTAACCATTAATTAAGCAAAACTATATCGAACCCCTCAACCTCCGGAATTTTTACTCCTTCCCCTCAGAATTCAATCTGAGGGGTTCGTATTTTATTGACAGAACAATTTTTATTATAGTATATTCCGACCGACCGGTCAGTCATATTATTAATGATTTAATATATTGTATGGAAAGAAATAAAACATTTGAAGATAAAAAAACACAGATTTTGACCGCTGCTTTAGAAATATTTGCTAAACAAGGTTTGGAAAAAGGTAAAATCGCTGATATAGCAAAAGTTGCTAAAATTGGTAAAGGTACTGTTTATGAATATTTCAAAACTAAAGATGAAATATTTAGAGCAATTGAAAAAATGTTTATATTCGATTCAATTGACCAAATTAATAACCTTACACAATCTGAAAAGTCACCTACTGAAAAAATTGAAGAAATTGTTAATTGGGGTGTAAATATGCACGAAGTAATGGGTGACGCTACGTTGATCATTGCGGAGCTATGGGCTCAACATGGGCGCGGACAATTGCACGGTCATAAAGATTCGGTATTTGCTGATATGTATAATAATTATTATGGTGCAGTATTGGACGTTCTTGCTCAAGGGATAGAAGATGGTGAGTTTAGGGCTATGAATAAAGATGGTGTTGCGTCGCTACTGTTGGCATTTATGGATGGCATAATTTGGCAAAACGTAATTTTTAAAAATGACAAGAAGTTTGAAAGGCGAAAAAAAGAAGCAATTAAATCATTTATGAATGGGATAAAAAAATGAAACATTTATTAGGAGTAATTTTAGTTACAGCCACTGTAATCATTGCCCAACAGGCGATACTTACCGGAGAAGAATTAGTTGAAAAAATGACAGATATAATGACACAAGAAAACAGTTGGGCTACAATGACGCAGACCATTACAACAAGCAGTGATCAACAGCGTACCTTTGAATTTGAAATGTTTACTGCTAACAAGGGCGAAAAAACATTGATGCGTTATTTAAAGCCATCAGCTGCACGCGGACAAGCATTTTTAATGCTAAATAATGCTGATGATATTTGGACATACTTCCCTCGAACTAAGCGTGTAAGAAAACTATCGTCAAGTTCCAAAAATCAAAAAGTGCAAGGTAGCGATTTTTCATTTGAGGATATAGGCTCTGGAGACTCCTGGAAAGAAGAATATGTTAGCACTAATCTAGGATCGGAAAAATATGATGGTACTGATTGTTGGAAATTAGAAAGCATCGGTATTCCGGAGCAAAATCCTTCTTACCCCAAAATGGTCGTCCTTATTAGAAGGTCAGATTTTTATCCGATTAAAATTGATTATTTTGATGATGATGATTTCGTCGAAAAAACACTACTAATGGGTAATATTAAAAATATAGAAGGTGTGCCAACTGCAATGGAAATGACAATGAAGAATCATTTGAAGGGAACTGAGACTACTATGCAAACACTGTCAATTACTTACGGTTGGGAACCCCCTAAAAATTTCTTTTCTGAAAGAACGTTGAAGAAATGATTAGAAAGATAATTATATTTTTCCTTCCAGTTTTTCTAATTGCCCAATCTAATTTCTTTGGTTATTACGAAGGGGAGTTCGATCAATTAAAATTTGCCA
>JAHJCW010000268.1 GCA_018812885.1 bacterium
GAGATTCCAATATGTCCTGAGAAGATTTTGGAGATATTGGATAATATCTAAAATTGGATTCCCGAATAAATCGGTAATGACAAAACTGTGTCATTGCGATCCCGATTTATCGTGAGAAGAATTCCCTATCCGACTTCAAAAAAAGATTGCTTCGTCACACCATTCCTCGCAATGACAGCGTAAATATTGGATATATTTAAAATCCTATACCAAATAGATACACCTAATAATCATCGTTTATTTCTTGAATATTAAACAGTAGTTGTTTAATTTACAAGGAAGTATATGATTAAAAGAGAAAAATTATCAGCTAGAATAATTGAGGGACTTAGTCGTTCTAATATTGTTTCAATAATGGGACCGCGCCAATGTGGTAAAACAACCTTGGCAAAAATGATTTCATCCAAAATAAAACCTAGCCATTTCTTCGATTTGGAAAATCCGCGAGATTCGGCACGTTTGACCAACCCTATGATGGCATTAGAAAATCTGACCGGGCTAGTAATATTAGATGAAATTCAACGAATGCCGGAATTATTTCTAATTCTACGAGTGTTGGTCGATAAGAAAATATCGTCAAAATTTTTATTGTTGGGTAGTGCATCTCCCGATATTATTAAACATGTATCAGAATCGCTGGCAGGCCGAGTGGAATTTGTGCATATGAGCGGATTTAGTTTAGAAGAAATTGATAATTTAGATCAATTATGGATACGCGGAAATTTTCCACGTTCCTATTTAGCAAAAAATATAAATGATAGTATTGTCTGGCGTGAAAACTTTGTAACAACTTTTTTAGAACGCGATTTGGGTCAATTCGGTATAAATGTATCACCGCAAGCAATGCGACGGTTTTTGCTTATGTTAGCCCATACCCATGGAAACGTTTGGAATGCCTCTGACATTTCACGATCAATGGGAATATCATTTATGACTGCAAAACGATATGTAGATATATTATCAGGTGCGTTTATGGTTCGACAATTACAACCTTGGTTTGAAAATATCTCAAAGCGACAGGTAAAATCACCAAAGGTTTTTATCAGAGATTCGGGTATATTTCATTACTTATTGCAAATTAAATCAAAAAAAGATTTATTTTTACATCCTAAATTAGGAGTTTCTTGGGAAGGGTATACTATTGAACAAATAATCAATGGTTGCGGAGAAAGAAATTGTTATTTTTGGCGCACACAGGCTGGTGCTGAGCTTGATTTACTTTGGTTAAATAGTAGGGATAAAATTGGATTTGAAGCAAAATGTACAGACACAGTACAAACAACGAAATCCATGCGAGTTGCATTAAATGATCTAAATTTAACCCATCTATTCGTAGTATATCCTGGGCAAGAGTCCTTCCAACTTGATGAAAAAATAACTGCAATTCCACTGAATGAGTTATTGCAAAAATTAAAAAAAATAAATAATAATTGATGAAATCATTATTACTAGAAAATGCTCGGATAATTGACCCATTCGGTGAAACCGAATATATAGAGAATGGATATATTCTTATCGAAAATGAGATAATTGTTAAAATTGGCGCCGGTTCGGCGCCTAATACTCCTACAGATGAAATAATTGACTTAAACGGGAAAACAGTTTTACCGGGAATGATAAATGCTCACACGCACCTCTATTCCGCATTAGCTATAGGGATGCCATCACCAAAAAATAATCCAACAAATTTTACTGAAGTTTTAAAGGAAATTTGGTGGAAATTGGATTTGGCACTGGACAAGAATTCTACAAAAGCTTCGTTTGAAGCGGGATTGTTAGAATGTTTGCGTTCAGGTGTGACAACAGTATTTGATCACCACTCAAGTCCAAATTTTACTAGCGGTTCATTGGAATTATTAGTTAATACTACAGAAAAGTTAGGACAAAATATTTCAATTGCATTTGAAATTACTGACCGTAATGGTAAGGATAAATTTGCATTAGGGCTACGAGAAAATATTAGGTCTTTTGAAAAATTCAAAAATAATAAATTTGTTCATCCACTGTTAGGTTTACATGCCTCTTTTACTTTGTCAGATGAATCATTAAAGACAATTTATTCTAAGATCAAAAGATTACCTAATTGGGGAATTCATATCCATGTTGCCGAAGATAAAGCCGATGAAAATGATGCAAAATCAAAAGGATATGAATCTGTTATTCACCGCTTGAATAAGTTCAACTTAATTAATGAAAATAGTTTCATAATTCATGGAATTCATTCATCAGGTAAAGATATTGAATTGCTGAATAAAGCCGGTGCTACATTAGTTCATAATCCGACTTCCAATGCTAATAATCGTGTAGGAAGATTACCCAATTCTCATATATCAACCATGCAAGCCGGTTTGGGAACGGATGGGATGCGCGCCAATATGCTAGAAGAAGCCCAACAAGGGACTTTAATTCGCAGTTCACATCTTAAGGGTGGCGAACCTACAATTGACTATTTAGAATTATTATTTAAAAATAATCCGGAGATTGCAACACAAGCTTTTAAACGCAAAATTGGCCATCTATCCCCCGGTAATCAAGCAGACTTAGCCATTTATGATTATCATCCGCGAACGGCAATAACTAAAGATAATTTTACCAGTCATATCCTATTCGGGTTTGGGCAACCAAGTGACGTAATTACACGTGGTAAATACCGTATAAAA
>JAHJCW010000269.1 GCA_018812885.1 bacterium
AAAGGAATTTTCAAAATGAATAGATTTAAATTATTATTAATATTTATAGGGATACTTATTATGGCTTGTTCAAATAAGAATAATAATCCGTTTTTTAACGAATGGGAGACTCCATTTCAAGTTCCTCCTTTCGATCAAATTGAAGAAGCCCATTATATGCCTGCTTTATTGGAAGGCTTAGATAGAGAAAGTAAAGAGATCGATGAGATTGTTAATAATTCAGATACTCCAACTTTTCAAAACACAATAGAAGCTTATGAAGCAACCGGCCAATTCTTAGATAGAGTATCTAGCGTGTTTTATAGTGTTCGCGGTACTGATGCAAATGATAATCTTGATAATATTGCCCAGGAATTTTCTCCAATCAGCACTAAGCATAATGATGATATCATTCTTAACGCTGAATTATTTGAAAAAATAAAGTATGTATATGACAATACTGATAGAGGAGTATTAACTGTCGAACAAAATACCCTATTAGATAAAATATATGGTGATTTTGTTCGAAACGGTGCTAACCTCAATGATGAAGAAAAGTCTGAATTACGAATAATAAATGAAGATCTAGCATTACTTACTCTAAATTTTGAACAAAATGTAAGAAATGATGGTAATGAGTGGGAGTTAGTTCTTGAAGATTCCGATCTCGAAGGATTACCTGAATCAGTAAAATTGGCAGCTGCAAATATCGCGACAGATCGCGGTCACGACAGCAAGTGGGTAATTACATTAGATAAACCCAGTTGGATTCCTTTTTTAACATATTCAACTAGAAGAGATTTGAGAGAGAGAGTTTTTACGGCCTACATTAACCGTGGAAACAATAATAACGACTATGACACCAAAAAATCCATACCGCAAATTGTAAACCTGAGAATTAAACGCTCACATCTGTTAGGATATAACACTCATGCTGAATATGTTTTGGAACGTTCAATGGCAAAAACTACTGATAATGTATATGACTTTTTAGATAAACTATGGAAACCGGCTTTAAATCAGGCAAAAGCTGAAGCGTACGATTTACAATCGATAATTTATGCGGATGGTGACAATTTCAAATTAGAACCTTGGGATTGGTGGTTATATTCCGAAAGAGTTCGGAAAGAGAATTACGACCTAGACGATAATGAACTCAGACCTTATTTTGACGTGGATAATGTTCGTAATGGTGCATTTTGGTTGGCAAATCAATTATTTGGTATCACCTTTGAAGAAAGAACTGATCTGCCAAAATACTTTGATGAAGTAAAAACTTTCGAAGTAAAAGAGGCTGACGGATCACATATCGGTATTTTGTATACCGATTATCATCCCAGGAAAGGTAAGAGCGTTGGAGCATGGTGTGGAGGTTTTAGAGAGCAGTCTAACAGAAACGATAATTGGGTATATCCACTTAAAACCAATGTTGGCAATTTCACAAGTCCCGTTGGTGACAAACCGGCACTTTTAAGCTTTGATGAAGTTGAAACTTTATTTCATGAATTTGGACATGCTTTACATGGATTATTGAGGAATCGTGTATATACAAATCAAACAATGCCGCGTGATTTTGTGGAATTTCCTAGTCAAATTATGGAAAATTGGGCATCAGAACCGGAAGTATTAAAGCATTACGCCTTTCACTATGAAACCGGAGAACCAATTCCTGAGGAGCTGATCAGTAAAATTCAAAATGCATTGTTGCATAATCAAGGATTTGAGACTGTTGAATATTTGGCTGCGTCGTTCTTAGATATGGATTGGCACACTTTATCAGAAGTTAATGATCGGGATCCAATAGAGTTTGAAAAAGCATCAATGGAAAAAATCGGTTTAATACCGGCAATTATTCCTCGATATAACAGTTATTACTTTAATCATATTTTCTCTAGTGTTGTTGGATATTCATCAGGATATTATAGTTACATTTGGGCAGCAATTTTAGACGCTGATGCTTTTCAGTATTTCAAAGATTCAGGTGATTTATTCAATAAGGAAATTGCTGCAAAGTATCGAAAATATGCATTAGGATTAAGTGGAACGGAAGATGCAACAGAAATATATCGAAAATTCCGTGGAAAAGACCCTGAGATTGAACCATTGTTAATTAGGAAAGGATTGAAATAATTCACACTCCTTTCACTATTAGGGAAGCCACACCTTCTGATATAATATCCATTGGAAATTTAGCACACCAATTAGGTTACCAATCAGAAATTGAAGATATTAAGTTACGTTTCAATATTATTTCTAGTAACAAATTTAATATAATATTCGTAGCTCAAAAATCTTACAAAAGAATCATCGGGTGGGTTCATATAATGCCACGTCAACTGCTAATAGCTGATGCTACTGCTGAAATTGGTGGTATCATCGTAGATAAAAACCATCGCGGACAAGGTGTTGGTAGATTGCTGATGTTAAAAGCTGAACAATGGGCTCAATTAAAAGGATATAATAGGATTATTGTACGCAGTAATATTCTTAGAAACGAGGCTCATAAATTTTATCCAAATATCGGTTATGAAATGATTAAATCCCAAGCGGTTTATAAAAAAATATTCAATCAATAATTATGGATTTTGCTCTTATTTTAACCGCTACTCTCTTAATTATTTTAGGAATTCTCGGTTCTGTGTTACCGATATTACCCGGACCCCCGATTGTCTTTGGAGGATTGTTACTCGTTCATTTTTCTTCCAAGCACCCCTTTACAGTAGATTCCTTAATACTATTTGGATTATTAACAATTCTTTCAGCTGTAATCGACAATGTTTTACCTATATATGCTACTAAAAAGTTTAATGGCTCCAAAAAAGGTGTATGGGGGTCAGCAATTGGATTGATAATCGGATTATTCCTTTTTCCACCATTTGGAATAATTATTGGGCCAATATTTGGTGCGTTTCTTGGAGAATTATTGGATGATAAATCACCCAATAATTCCGTAAAACCGGCTTTTGGTTCATTAATAGGATTTTTATCTAGTATATTCCTGCGTTTTGCCTTATCTATTATAATGGCATATTATTTTGTGGTGGAAGTTTTTATTTTATAATAATCATTCATGATTTTAAAAATGAAATATTCATCTATTGCGGCTATTAAATATTTCATTTTTATCATTTTAATTATTTATACGCCAATCCAAGCTCAATATTATTATACAGGAAAAACTTACGGTTCGGAGGCAATGTTTAATCCGATCAATGTTGTGTTAAATAACGGCTATGATATAATCCAATTAGGCAATAAGCCTCGTACAATTTTTAATTTCCCTTATTCACATGCAACAAAAAATGTATGGAAATCTATTACTCATCCGTGTAAAACAATAACAGAATATGGCGTTAATAAATTTATCACTAATGAATTATTCCCGTTAACAGTTGGCATAAAAGGTGCTCAGTGGTGGCCCAATTATAATGTACATTTAATTGGTGGAGGTATGACCTATAGGATGCTAATTGATTGGTATGAATACCACAATTATCCAAAACCTAAATTGCTCAGTATTGCTACGGTTGGTGTGTTTCATTTTTTAAACGAAGTAGTAGAAAATGGCTACTATGATAATTATAACGGAGATGCGGTTGCAGACTTGCTTTTCTTTGACATCGCCGGAGTCCTGTTATTTAATTCTGATAAAGTGGCAAAATTCTTTAGTGAAGAATTAAATTTATCTGATTGGTCTTTACAACCCTCTTTTCGTATTAACGGTAGAACTCTTCAAAATAACGGACAATATTTTACAATGAAATGGCAGCCATCAAATTCCAATAATTGGCTTTTATTCTATACATTTGGCATGGACGGTCTATTAGGATTATCCTATAAAATTGATTCTGAAAGTACAATATCTATGGGTGGAGGATTTATCGGAAGAGAATTAATTGATATTGATGAAGACAAAAATATCAAGACAGTCAAACTAGCCTGGAGCACCGGGATCTTTTATGATAGAAATAATTCACTAATGGCATCTTTAAAGATCAGCGACCACATTGACTATCAAATTATCTTAAATATTTATCCGGGGATAGTAAAAATCGGAAATTTTTCCCCAGGCCTATGGACAGCTATTGATAAAAAAGGCAAATATATGATTGGCATTAGCACTATTTGGACACCGGGATTGGTTATCAACTAAAAGCCCACCCGAATTAGGTGGGCTTTTATATTTTTGCTAGCAACAATTTTACTTCATTAAAACCATTTTCTTTGTTTGCGTAAAATCTCCAGCTTGGAGTTTGTAGAAATAAATTCCACCGCTAACTGATTGACCTAAATTATCTTTACTATCCCAACTAATCGTTTTAGTACCAACATTCATGGGTTGGTTGACCAATTCTCTAATTAATCGTCCGGCCATATCATAGATTAATATTTTTACATCAGTATCTTCTGATAGATCAAAGGTAATTGTAGTCGCAGGATTGAATGGATTAGGATAATTTTGGTTTAAATTAAAACTCTTTACTTTTATATGCTCTTGTTTCGTTGCAATCCACGCAGTTTCCATAGTATATAGCTTAACACAAGGATCATGTTCTCTGTCAGTTATATCATTCCCTCTTGGCCACCAAGTACTTTGTGTACCA
>JAHJCW010000270.1 GCA_018812885.1 bacterium
TCTTGACATGAAAGGAATGGCTGTTTCAAGCGGGTCAGCTTGTTCATCGGGAACCGTGAAACCGTCAGATGTTCTGAAGGCTATGCATATTAGCAACCAAAATAATATTTCGACTTTGCGTATAAGTTTTGGCAAAGACAATACCGTTGAAGAAGTCGATTTGTTAATCGATGCGCTCGATGAAATTCTGAAAAAATACAAACGGAAACTGTAGTGGTAAAACGTGTAGTGGTTGGGATGAGCGGTGGGGTGGATAGTTCGATTGCTGCGTATTTGCTGAAACAGCAGGGCTATGATGTTCAGTGTATCTTCATGAAAAATTGGGAAGATGAAGATGATGAATTTTATTGCTCCTCCGAAGAAGATTATAACGATGCTGTTCAAGTTTGTGATCTATTAGACCTACTTCTTCATTCCGTCAATTTTTCAAAAGAATATCGCGAAAATGTTTTTAAATATTTCCTTGCAGAGTATAAGTCAGGGCGTACACCAAACCCCGATGTTCTTTGCAACAAAGAAATAAAATTCAAATTTTTTATGGAATATGCTCTCAAATTAGGAGCTGATGCCATTGCAACCGGGCATCATGCCCGTATTAATAAATCAACGGATGGTGTTCAATTATTAAAAGGCATTGACAGAAATAAAGATCAAAGCTATTTCTTGTATTTACTTGGTCAAAAAGAACTTTCCAAAACAATATTTCCTATTGGTGATATGACTAAATCAGAAGTTCGCAAATTAGCAGTAAAAATGGATCTGCCGAATTCCGGTAAAAAAGATAGTACCGGAATTTGCTTTATTGGTGAACGTGATTTTAAATCATTTTTACAACAATATTTACCTGCCAAGCCCGGCAAAATAATAACAACCGAAGGAAAGATTGTCGGACAGCATGACGGTTTAATGTACTATACGCTTGGGCAAAGAAAAGGTATCGGTATTGGCGGTGGATACGGCCTAACAGAAGAACCATGGTATGTTGTAAAAAAAGATTTGGATAATAACCATTTAGTGATTGGTCAGGGGCATGACCATCCTGGTTTGTATAGTAAAAATATAAAAGCCAGGCAGTTACATTGGATAACATCTGCACCGAGTATTCCCTTTGAGTGTACCGCAAAAATCCGCTATCGTCAAAAAGACCAAGTGTGTACAATTACTAGCATTGAAAATAGAATTGCGACTATAAAATTTACTGAAAACCAATTTGCTCCAACGCCTGGACAATCTGTTGTATTTTATGGTGACGAGCAATGCTTAGGCGGTGGGATTATAGAAACTGTTTGATCTATAACAAAATATTTCGCATTATCATCTGTATTTAAGTCTATAATATATATAATTTAAAATCAATGAATTGTCTTGTTTTAAAGCATATTCACGATGTTAAATTAAAATCATCAGAAATGATGCTTTGTGCTGGCTATCTATTCTTTTAATTAATTGTAGAGATTAGTATGAAAAAAATATCCTTAATATTTACAATTCTTATTATTTACTTACTCAATATTGCTTTAACACAAGCACCTGCTATTGAATGGCAAAACACAATTGGGGGAAGTGATTGGGACAAATTATATTCAATCAAACAGACTATTGATGGAGGATATATTTTGGGTGGATATTCACAATCTGATATATCTGGTGATAAAACAGTGGATAGCCAAGGAGGAGATGATTATTGGGTAGTAAAATTGGATAATACAGGTAATGTAATTTGGGATAAAACTATTGGTGGAGATAATTATGACGAATTACAATCCATACAGCAGACAGCGGATGGCGGGTATATATTAGGTGGATATTCACAATCTGATATATCTGGTGATAAGACAGAGGCATGTCAGGGAAGTAGTGATTATTGGGTAATAAAGTTGGATGGTGTCGGTAATATATTATGGCAAAATACAATTGGTGGAAATGGTACTGACTGGTTGTATTCAATTTGTCAGACAACGGATGGCGGATATATATTAGGTGGATATTCAATTTCAGGAATTTCTGGTGATAAAACAGAAAAGAACATAGGGTTAAGTTATGATTATTGGGTAGTTAAGTTGGATGGAACAGGTCAAACAATGCAATGGCAGAATACAATTGGCGCAAGTAGTACCAACGAAATGTATTCAATCCAACAAACAACCGATGGCGGATATATATTGGGTGGATATTCAAATTCAGGAGTGTCAGGTGACAAAACAGAGACATGCAGGGGGGAAGAAGATTATTGGGTAGTTAAGTTAGATAAATGGGGTAATGTTTATTGGCAAAAAACAATTGGTGGTAACTACGGTGATAAATTACAATCAATTATTCAAACAATGGACGGCGGATATGTATTAGGTGGACATTCAAATTCAGGAATATCAGGTGACAAAACGGACAACAGTAAAGGTGGTGCTGATTATTGGGTAGTTAAGTTAGAGGCTGACGCACCGCTTGCAGTGAAACAAACGCCACTTGCAACAGCAATAGAAAGCTTTACAGTGCTACCTGCTTATCCGAATCCATTTAACCCAAGTACAACTATAACTTATGGATTAGATACTGACAGTAAGATAAACATAGTCATATATGATATAACAGGACAGTTGATAAATACCTTACAGAATGGTAATAAAACGCAAGGATGGCATTCAGCTACATGGAGTGGAACCAATCAAAATGGCGATCAATCACCTGCCGGATTATATTTTAGTAGGATAACATCGGGTAATGAAGTAAAAACTACCAAGTTGATGCTTTTAAAGTAGCTAACGAAGCATAAATGTTGTTGAAATAGTAAGGCAACTATTGCGCAATCTGTAGTGTGCAAAATGCGCTATTTATAACGTTTTAATTTAACCTTGCGAAGGCTCTGAACCTTCGCAAGGATTCTACCAAAAAATATTTTCTCTATGTCTTAGTGTCCTCGTGGTAAATTTATTATATAGAAATGTATAAAAATCATAAATTAGCAACAGTTATCATGGCAGCCGGTAAAGGTACACGGATGAAATCCGACCTGCCGAAAGTTTTGCATATGGTAGACAATAAACCAATGCTAATGCATGTAATTAACTTAGCGCGACAACTTCATTCTGAAAGAATTATAGCGATACTTGGATATAAAAAAGAACTTGTAATTGAAGCAATAACTTCTGAGAATATTGAATATGTAATTCAGGAACCTCAATTAGGTACTGGACACGCCGTACAACAAACAGAATCATTATTAAAAGATTTTACTGGAGATGTATTAGTTCTTTCAGGCGATGTACCTCTTTTAAGGAAATCTACAATAGACAAGATGCTGAAAATTCATCGTGAAGCGGATAATGGAGCCACTGTATTAACCGCCATTTTTAAGAATCCGCATGGATATGGTCGTGTGATTAGAAAAGATAATAACACTTTGGATTACATAATAGAAGAGAAAGACTGTAATAACGAACAACGGAAAATTAAGGAAATCAATGCCGGTATATACATATTTAAATCAAAAGAACTATTTCCTGCTCTAAATAGAATTAAAAATAACAACAAACAAAATGAATATTACCTGCCGGATGCTCTAAAATATATCGCAAATGCCCAACAAAGCATTGCCTTGCATATTACCGATGAACCAATTGAAATTTCAGGCGTAAATACAGTTGAACAATTAAAGGAATTGAATTTAATTTATAAGAAATGGTATGGTTAAAAGAATGAAAAATATTATCACCTTAGTTACCTTAATCTCCATTGGATTTGGACAACTCAAATCAGATTTACCACATAATGATGCTATTTTCGAAGATATGTCTGTTTCCGATAATTCTATGATGTCCTTATTTGATCCAAGCCGGTTTAGCATGAATCATAGCTTTTCAATGAGCATGATGAATATGAATAAACAATCGATGAGTGTGGCAAGTTATACAAATAACATGAATTTTTTACTGCGTAATAATTTGCAATTGCAAACGTATGTGACTTTTATGCAGCCAAATATGATCTCATCAAATACACGAAATCCATATTCTAATAGTCAATTATATTTTAATACGGCACTCGATTACAGCCCTACGGAAAATACTCATTTCCAAGTAAGTTTTGGGAATTATCCAATGTATAGTAGATACCAAGCCTCACCCTTTCAATTAAATCGTGGTTATTAATTGTTCACAGATTTAATAAATGCCTAATAAAAAATCTAACTCACCGACAAAATTCGTCTATAATATTTTAATTGTTGTTCTGGCAATTGTTATCGTTGGATTTATTTATTCTTTTGCTCAAAAGAATTTTAGTAATGGTGTAACTTTACAAAACCATCAGCTCACCGCTAACCAAAAAACACAATTAGCCATCGATTTATATGAAGAGAATCCGATTCTCGATATTACAGTTGAGGTTCTAAATGGTTGTGGTGAAAAAGGGATTGCCACTAAAATAGCCGATTTTTTACGAACAGAGCATATCGACGTTGTACGTTCAGAGAATGCAGATAACTTTGATTACGAAAAGACCATGCTAATTCAACGTTCTTATGATTTTTCTAATCTAAAAACTGTTGCTTCTGCACTTGACTTTGATGTTAATAACGAAGATCAGGTAATTACCCAACCTAGCTCAACAGCGGATGTAGATCTTACGCTTATTATCGGCAAAGATTACCGTTCAATAAAACCAATCAAGGTTTATCTTGCAAATCTACAATAAAATTGTCAAATACAGTCAATTCAACAATCTTGCAGAAATCAATTAAATCAGATCAATTAGCCGATATAATCGGCAAATTAACATTGTCTAAAAAAGCTGAAAATGTGCTCTCAATTGATGTGCGAAAAGTATCAAGTTCAGCAGATTATTTTATAATTTGTTCTGCTGAAACGGGAATACAAGTAAACGCCATTGTCAATGCTGTTAGAAAAGGTACGCCCACCAAACCTTGGCACGTTGAAGGACTCAATAACCAGAACTGGGTTTTGTTAGATTATATAGATGTCGTTCTGCATGTTTTTAAAACTCAAACACGAGAATTTTATTCATTAGAAAAACTTTGGGCTGATGCGCCTACGGTTAAAATAACCGATGAACCTCAAAAACATAGTCAATCGCCATCTAATTGACGCACTTGAAAAACTTAACTTAACTGTTGAGTCTTTTGATTTATCCAGCCCAAAAAATCCGAAATTTGGTGATCTTTCTACGAATGTAGCACTAATCCTTGCAAAACAAGTCGGAAAAAATTCGATGGGGATTGCTAAAAATATCGAAAAGGCTATCTTAATTGATAAAACCATAATATCCGAAATAAATGTAACACTACCCGGATTCATCAATTTTAAGATAAGTCCGAGTTATTATCAATCAATCGTACAGCAAATTATTAATAAAGATGAACATTTCTATTCCGGTGCGGTTGGTAAAGGTAAAACAGCTAATGTGGAATTTGTCAGCGCCAACCCGACAGGACCTCTTTCAGTTGGACATGGTCGTCAGGCAGTTATCGGTGATACCGTAGCAAATATTTTACAATGGCACGGTTACGATGTTACTCGTGAATATTATTATAATGACGGCGGTAAACAGATGCGTATCTTGGCAAAATCCGTTGAAGCCCGATACTTTCAAGAACTTGGTCAATCTGTGGAATGGTCAGAAGATTTCTACCAAGGTGATTATATAAAAGATATTGCCAAGGATATTTTGAAAGAATTCGGTGAAAAAGTTAAAACCGGAAACAAAATATTCCGTAAGTCTGCAGAAGAAAGAATTTTCTCCAATATCCGTATTACATTAGAAAATATTGGTATTAGGCACAATGTTTTTTCCAACGAAAAAAACTTCATTAAGCCAAAGACTATTAGTGAATCATTAAATGCACTTCGTCAAAAGAATTTAATATATGAAGAAGAGGGTGCAACTTGGTTTAAAACGACTGCGCTCGGTAAAGACCAAGATCGTGTACTAATAAAAAGTAGCGGAGAACCTGCTTATCGGTTACCGGATATTTTATATCATCGCGATAAGTTTGAGCGTAAATATTATTTACTAATTGATATATTCGGCGCCGACCACATTGATTCATATCCTGATGTAATTTCTGCCTTAGAAGCGATAGGATATGATACGTCCATTTTGACTGTATTAATACATCAATTTGTGACTCTGACCAAAGGCGGCGAAAAAGTGAAAATGTCCACACGGAAAGCTGAATTTGTTACATTGGATGAGTTAACAAACATGGTGGGCAAAGATGTTGTGCGGTACTTTTTTATCATGCGCGGAATGAACACACACCTCAATTTTGATATAGAATTAGCTCAGGATCAATCAGATAATAATCCGGTCTATTATTTACAATATGCTCACGCCCGCATTTGTAATATAATTAGGCATGGTGAACAGCAAGGAATTATATTCAAAAAGAATTTTGATTCATCATTGTTAATTCAAGACGCAGAAATCGAGTTACTGAAACAGCTAAACCAATTTCCGGAAATAATGGCAGCTGCTCTTGAGTCATTAGAA
>JAHJCW010000271.1 GCA_018812885.1 bacterium
AAGCTAAATATATAATTGATAAAAACCATTCAATTATCCAAATTAAAATTAAAACTGAAACCCAATTGGACGACGGATCATGACTTTTACTTCATCGAATCGTAAATCATTAGAATAATTAATCCAATATCCTCCAGTAATGGTAAAATTGAATATCCGGCAACTGACGCTAGCGTTAAGATTTTCTTTAATATAATTATTATCGCCAATGATTACTCGCTCGGCAACAACGCGAAATACGGTGTTTTTGATAATTCCTGATTCTGAAATTGTAAGTCGAGATCTGCTGATATTGTTCACATAACTTGAATAATTAAAAGAATATTGATGCTCAAATTTAATCCTTATATTATTAGTAAGTTGCGAATTGACAATTCCCTTAAATGATATTCTAGAATATTCATTATCGCTTTGAGAAAGATATTTTGATTTGTCCCAGGTAATATATCCTCCAGCATTGAAGCGTTGTTTTAAATCTAAAAGTATTTCCATTCCACTTTTATATCGCAGCATTTCTATATTATTGAGTAATGATGAATAGCCAATTCCTTCGGTAAGCGAAATCTGTATTATTTTAAATTTTACTGTCGACAATCGAAAATTTCCATTGGCATTTTGCGTAAAACCTGTTTCTCTTTCATTGTTTACAATTCCAATATTATAATAGACAAAACCATTCCAGTGCAAATATCGATTTCGTTTATTAAATGTAAATTCCGGCTTAATATATCCTGATTCATCATAAGTATTTCCTAAAATTCTTTTTGTAATTCTATTGTTATAGTTTGTAGTAAGTCGAAGCTTATAATTTTTATGTTTATCCAGCCTTAGTCTATTTTGTACTCGGTAAGCTAAATTCTCTCCTGAATTGAACCTATATTGATTAATCCTAATCGAAAAATCATTAAATAACATTTTAGATGACTTATAATAATGCCTTAAATCACCAATGGCACTTTCTGTCAAGCTATACTTAATAAAATTTCCTCGTATCGTGAGTTCTGATTTATCGCTCAACTTGGCATTTGTCAGCAAGCTGATATCATATTTCATATCATTAATGCTACCAATATTATTTTCCTGGTCGTAGGCTCTAAAGTTCAGCGAATAACCGGCATTTTCTTTAAGATTGTTATTAAATACTTTTATATCCAGTACATCTCTCAACCGGACTATTTTTGAGCTGTCTTTAGCAGACAGTCTGCTAGTAGTTAATATGATACCCGGTAAATATTTTCGAGTAGAGCGCTTAATAGTAAATCCTGTTCTATTGATTGTGGTCTCCGAAAATAATCTTGTTGTCTCTATTGAATTCGAATTATCCCATACTTCTTCATTTCGATCTGTTTTCTTTTGTAAAGAGAATATTTTAATATTTGTATTTTGTTTTGGAAAAAACATAATCGAAAAATCATAATACCCATAATTCCTTGCATCTAGCAATCTTTCACTAGAGTTGGCAATTTGCGAATCCGATAAAATATAAAGATCGGATTTGAAATCAAATGTTAGCAGATTGGGATGTATCAAATATCCGTTTATATTAAAAAGATAATTTTGCCGATAAATGTCACGATATGGTCTAGTTGAATCAAAGTAAGTTCTATTAATATACTCATTTGACAAATCAAAATGTATATTGTTAATTTGTGTAAAAACAGGTACTGGTATCATTAAAATAATGAACAATATACCTATTAAATTTTTTAATTTATGTAAAGGGTCTAGAGTCAATTTGTTACAATTTACTACTTTATTAGCAATAAGAAAAAATCCGAGTTAATCTCAGATTTTTTCTTATTGCTCCCCCATATTTAAATCTATTACTTTATCACTTAGTCAATAAATAATTTTACCTATCGTGACAATCTAAACATAAGGCACTTCCGTTATTACTAGCGATTAAGAAAGCACCAAATTGTGAATCATGTGGGTCATGACAAGAAGCACAAGCAACTTTGCTATTTATCAACTGTGCCAGGTCAACATCGATTGCGTCATGAAATCTTGGTGTACCATCTATAGGATAATCAACACCAACTGGATGGTCATTCCTTAAATTTGTTCCGATATTACCACTGCCGACTAATACCGGATTACCGCTACCATCATCCCCAATGATCGTACCAATTCCCATTGCTGTTGTGAAGTCTGCAGTAGTACCATTAACTAAATTATTGACAGCAGTTGCACCATCATGACAGCTCAAACATTTCAAACTACCCTCTTCTAAAATAGCTCCGGTTCCTGCGCGAACTAAGAAATCACCTGTGACCGGATTATCTCTATTCCAAAGTACGTCTTCACTGCCCTTATGGGGTGTGTGACAAAAAACACAGATTCTGTCTTGATCATCTGAAGCCTGAGCAACAGGGCCACTTGAAGATAAGTTATGTGAAGAGTTTACAACGGAAATCTGACCGAAAGCAAAAACACTAAATATAAACGCAACTATCATAATTTTTAAGAAATTCATTTTAATATCCCCTATTTTGTTAGTTATAAATATCCTCCATATTGAAATTTAATAAACATGATAATAAACTC
>JAHJCW010000272.1 GCA_018812885.1 bacterium
AGAGGAAGGAAGAAAAAAAATCTTGTGTTTTATAAATGTTTCAAATATCGATAAAAGAAAATAAATGTAGCTTTGTTAGTCCTTCACATCTTTCTAACCCTAGTAGAAAATACAAGTAATTGCGATTTTCTTCAAGAAAATTATTAGTTATATTTTAAGATAGTTTGATTAAATTAGATGCAAATAATTAGTCGTGATTTGGGCTTGATTGCCGCGACGTTAAAAAAGAGCTAAAATGGTATGGGATTGCCTCGATTAGCTCGAGGCTTTTTATTATGAACAACATTTACAAAATAGCAAAAAATAGAATCTTAATTTTGGATGGAGCCATGGGTACCATGGTTCAGTCATATAGATTAAGTGAAGTAGACTTCCGCGGAGAAAAATTCCAAAAACATCGTATAGATTTAAAAGGTAACAATGATATATTATCTATAACAAAACCGAAAGTTATTAAAGAAATTCATTCAAAATATCTTCAATCCGGTGCAGATCTGATATCAACAAATACTTTTAACGCGACTAGAATTTCTCAGGCTGACTATGGGACAGAATCGTTTACTGCAGAAATAAATTATGAAGCCGCTAGAATAGCCCGAAGAATTGCAGACAATTACACAAAAGTAACTCCCCATAAACCCCGTTTTGTAGTTGGTGTGCTTGGTCCGACAAATCGAACTGCCTCAATATCACCTGATGTGAATGATCCAGGCGCTCGAAATATTACTTTTGATGAATTGGTTGTGGCTTATTCCGAAGCTGCTAAAGCATTGATTGACGGCGGTGTTGATTTATTAATGGTAGAAACTATTTTTGATACGCTGAACGCAAAAGCTGCTTTATTTGCAGTTCAGAATGTTTTTGATAAATACAGAAAAAAAGTACCTGTGATGGTATCGGGTACAATTACCGATGCAAGTGGCAGAATTCTTTCGGGACAGACATTAGAGGCATTTTATTATTCTATAAATCACTTTCCATTATTTTCAGTTGGATTAAATTGTGCGTTTGGTGCTGAACAATTACGACCATACATTGCAGAATTATCGCATCTAAGCGATAGTCTGGTAAGCTTTCATCCCAATGCCGGTTTGCCAAATGAATTAGGCGAATACGATGAATCGCCAAAGCATATGGCTAAAATAGTAAGTGATATTGCAGAAAGAGGGTTGGTGAATATTGTAGGGGGATGTTGCGGCTCAACACCGGAACACATCGCCGCAATTGCGGATTTAGTAAAAAACGTTCAACCGCGCAGGCTTGAAGCAAAGAAAAAATATACTTTTCTAAGTGGATTGGAGACGACAGTAATCCGACCGGATTCTCTCTTTGTAAATATTGGCGAAAGAACTAATGTTGCCGGCTCAGCAAAATTCCGTCGCTTGATAAAAGAAGAAAATTATAATGAAGCGTTGATTATTGCTCAACGCCAAATTCAAGGCGGTGCACAAATCATCGATATTAATATGGATGATGCTATGTTTAATTCTGAGGAAGCAATGGAAAAATTTCTGCGCCTGATTTCTGCTGAACCTGATATCGCCAGAGTCCCTATAATGCTTGACTCGTCAAATTGGGCGGTTTTGGAGACCGGTTTGAAGAATATGCAGGGCAAGGGAATTGTCAACAGTATAAGTCTGAAAGAGGGCGAAGATAAATTTATTAAGCAAGCCAAGTTAATTCGCAAATACGGTGCTGCTGTAATCGTAATGGCTTTTGATGAAAGGGGTCAAGCTGACTCATATGAACGCAAAATGGAAATAATTGAAAGGTGTTACCGCATTTTAACCGATGTAGTTGGTTTCGAAGCGGAAAATATAATTTTCGATCCAAATATTTTTGCGATAGCAACCGGCATTGCCGAACACAATAATTATGCGGTTGAATACCTCAATGCTTGCCGTTCAATTAAAGAAAAATTCCCCGGTTGCTTGGTTAGCGGAGGTGTGAGCAATTTGTCATTTTCTTTTCGTGGTAATAACACAATTCGTGAAGCAATGCATTCTGTTTTCCTTTATCATGCCATCCAAGCTGGCATGGATATGGGAATTGTTAATGCCGGTCAGTTAGTTGTATATGACGACATCCCCGGTGAACTTCGTGAAGCAGTAGAGGATGTTATACAAAATCGTCGCAGCGATGCAACGGACCATTTATTAAAATTAGCGGAAAAGTATAAAAGTGGTAAGGTAAAAGAAAAGTCAGTTCAAGAATGGAGAACTAAGTCAATTCAGATACGAATTGAGTTTGCATTGGTTGAAGGAATTTCCGAATTTATCATCGAAGACGTCGAGGAAATTAGACAGATTTATAATGACCCT
The DNA here is from genome assembly GCA_018812885.1 of bacterium. Lineage (GTDB taxonomy): Bacteria > Fidelibacterota > Marinisomatia > Marinisomatales > JAHJCW01 > JAHJCW01. The sequence continues at coordinate 2,322 of JAHJCW010000272.1, forward strand.
GTAAAGATCATTGAAGGTCCGTTGATGGATGGAATGAATAAAGTCGGTGTTTTATTTGGTTCCGGAAAAATGTTTTTACCTCAAGTTATAAAAAGTGCTCGCGTAATGAAACAAGCTGTGGCTTATCTTGAACCATTCATCAATGCCTCACAATCCAAAACTGAGAAAAAGAATGCCAAAACAAAAATCGTTTTGGCAACCGTAAAAGGCGATGTGCATGATATTGGTAAAAATATTGTTTCTATTATTTTACAATGTAATAACATTGAAGTTATTGATTTGGGTATAATGGTGACTGCCGAGAAGATTATCGCTACCGCGAAAGATGAAAATGCACAAATGATCGGTTTAAGCGGATTAATTACACCATCGCTTGCGGAAATGGAACATATTGCAGCTGAAATGGAACGGCAAGGGCTTAAAATACCATTATTGATAGGCGGAGCAACAACATCGCAAATGCATACGGCTGTGAAAATTGCTCCCAACTATAATAAACCGGTTGTTTATGTGCCGGATGCATCACGCAGTATACCGGTTGTATCACACTTATTAAGTAAAACACATCGCAAAGGATTTTTAGAATCCTTACAGAAAAAACAGCTGGAAGTGCGTAAAAATTATGCTGAACGGAAAAAACCAACAACATTGCTATCACTTGGAGAAGCAAGGAAACGGAAATTCGATTTTGATTGGAAAAAGTATACCCCACCCATTCCAAAATTTGTTGGAATAAAAGTATTTAAAGATTATTCAATTAAAGAACTAATTGATTATATTGACTGGACACTATTTTTTTCTGTGTGGGAATTGAAAGGAAAATATCCCGCTATTTTTAATGATGGACAAATTGGTGAGCAAGCTAAAAAATTGTTTGATGATGCACAGGTTTTACTAAAGAAAATATCCAACGATAAATTGCTTCAAGCAAAGGGTGTATTTGGAATATTCCCTGCGAATTCTGTCATTGATGACATTGAGGTCTATTCCGATAAATCACAAAATACTTTATTTACAAAATTAAATCATCTGCGGCAACAAGTGAGCAAATCAGAAGGGAAACCGAATTTTTGTTTAACGGATTTCATTGCTCCAAAATTTACTAGAAAAATTGATTGGATCGGTGCTTTTGCTGTTACCGCTGGTATCGGCGTAAAACAGTTAGTCAAAAAATATGAAAAACAAAATGATGATTATTCGGCCATTATGGTAAAGGCACTAGCTGATCGATTAGCGGAAGCATTTGCCGAGCGATTGCATCAAAGAGTACGCAAAGAGTATTGGGGTTACGCTTCTGATGAAAATATTTCGAAAGCTAACTTAATAAAAGAAGAATATAATGGAATCCGCCCAGCACCAGGTTATTCGGCTTGTCCTGATCATACTGAAAAACAAAAAATATGGGATTTGCTAGACGTTGAAAAACATACTGGAATTTCTTTAACAGAAAGCTTTGCAATGTACCCTGCAGCATCGGTTAGCGGTTGGTATTTTGCACATCCTAATTCCCAATATTTTAGTGTTGGGAAAGTATCACAAGAGCAATTAGTAGACTATGCAAGGCGGAAGAATGAGAATGTTGAGGTTGTAGAAAGGTATATTGGTAGGATCGTAGATTGATAGAACCG
>JAHJCW010000273.1 GCA_018812885.1 bacterium
GATTCACCTTCTGCATTTTTAGCAATACCTGCTTGGATTACTACGTATCTCTCGTAGTAGATAATCATATCTAATTTCTTAGAAGGAAGACCAAGGATATAACCGATTTTATTTGGAAGTGAACGGAAATACCAGATATGAGCAATAGGCACAACAAGGTTGATATGCCCCACTCTGTCTCTACGTACTTTTTTCTCAGTAACTTCAACTCCACAACGGTCACAAATAATACCGCGATAGCGAATCCCTTTATATTTTCCACAATGACATTCGTAATCCTTGACTGGTCCAAATATCTTTTCACAGAAAAGACCGTCTTTTTCGGGCTTATACGACCGATAATTAATTGTTTCTGGTTTAAGTATCTCACCGTATGATTTAGCGAGAATATTCTCAGGAGAGGCTAAACCGATTGTAATGCTTGTATACTTTTTAGTTGTGTCAACTTTATTTGATTGAATGTAATTCAAATCTACACCTTTTAATCTAATTCAACGTCTATTCCTAGACCTTGTAATTCTTTTATAAGAACATTAAATGATTCAGGAGAACCGTAGGGAGGAACATCCTCTCCTTTTACAATCGCATTGTACATTTTTGATCGACCTTCAACATCATCCGATTTAGCTGTTAGAACTTCCTGTAATGTATGTGCGGCGCCATAAGCTTCCAATGCCCATACTTCCATTTCACCAAATCTCTGCCCACCAAATTGTGCCTTTCCACCTAACGGCTGTTGCGTAACAAGTGAATAAGGTCCTGTAGAACGAGCATGCATTTTGTCATCAACCATATGACTCAATTTCATCATATAAATAGTCCCAACGGTTACCTCATCATCAAAATATTCGCCAGTACGTCCGTCAATAAGACGAATTTTCCCATGGACCGGTAAGTTCGCTTTCTCAAGCTCCTCTTTAACCTCATCGGGAGTCGCTCCATTGAATACTGGTGTGTCGTATTTAACTCCCAGTATGTCGCCTGCCCAACCAAGCATCGTTTCGTATAATTGCCCTAAATTCATTCTTGAAGGAACACCTAATGGATTTAAAACTATATCAACCGGAGTCCCATCTTCGAGGAATGGCATACTTTCTTCCGGCACAATTGCTGAAACCACACCTTTATTACCATGCCGCCCGGCCATTTTATCACCAATCGAAACTTTACGCTTATTAGCGATAAATACTTTTGCTAATTTTAAGATACCAGGTTGCAATTCATCGCCAACGCGGAGTTTAAAGGTTTCGCTTTCCAAGAAGTTCTCTATGCGGCTCCACTCTTTCCTGAATGAATTCCAAACCAATTTAATCTTTTTCCAGGCTGCATTACTTTCAATCCATGGAGTATCTTGAGCGAATCGCTCAAAGTCAAATTCCTTAAGTCGTTTTTCTGTAAGCTTGGTACCTTTTTTAATTAATGTTTTACTAGAAGATGCATCCCGTATACCTCCGGATGTTTCATCGGTTAGCAATCGTAAAAGTACCTTATCTCTCGATTGCTTTAAATTATGTTTTTGAGCACGAGAACTTTCCTGAAGCTCAATAATTTTTTTACGATCAAGTACCTTTGATTTACTGGCACGTTTTTCAAATAAAGCAGTGTTAATTACTATGCCATTTATACCGGGAGACGCTCGCTTTGATGCATCTTTCACATCACCCGCCTTTTCACCAAAAATTGCTCTTAATAATTTTTCTTCAGGTGTAGGATCGGTTTCACCCTTCGGAGTTACTTTTCCAATTATAATATCACCTTCTTTAACTCTAGCTCCGACTCGTATGATACCATTGTCATCAATATCCTTTGTAGCTTCTTCACTAACATTGGGGATTTCAGGTGTTAATTCTTCTTCACCGCGTTTTGTATCGCGTACTTCAAGCTCAATCTCATTTACGTGAACCGATGTGAATACATCATCCTTGACCAGTCTTTCACTTAATACGATAGCATCTTCATAATTAAATCCACGCCAGGGCATAAATGCAACTACTACATTTCTTCC
>JAHJCW010000274.1 GCA_018812885.1 bacterium
ACCGGTGATTTTGACGCTGCAAAAAAGGCAGTCGAAATACTTGACGAAAACCTTGGTGAAATCATTCCACGTTTATTAGAATTGAAAGCCAAAATATTAATCACAGCCGACCACGGCAACTGCGACCAAATGATTGATTATGAGACCGGACAAGTACGCACAAGCCATTCCTTGAATCCGGTGCGTTGTGTCTATATTTCTAACGCTACCGGCGGTATCAAAATAAATGAAAGTGGAATTCTGCCGGATATTGGTCCAACAGTTTTGCATTTACTTGGTTTTGATATTCCTAAGGAAATGACTGCGGAGTGTTTGGTAATATAACTTCATTAATTTTCCTCTTCTAACCACCTTTCAAAAGCATATTTTTTATTAACTTTATGACCTAATTGATTCTCTTTCATTTCTAAATAATCTTCAAATTTATTTTTCCATTTTCTAAATTCGTCTTCATAGTCTGATTCAGGGTACTCTATATAAATATCCTCATCTAACTCTTCATATCTATAATCAAAAGCATCCTCATCTTCATAATTTAAAATCTTTTGCTTCTGTTTATAGATGTAGAAATACGAAAATGTTTTAAGTTGCTCATATTGTTTTTTTGAATATACTTTATCAAAAGATAACCAAATAATCCCAATTATTAGTATTAGTGTAATGAAAAATAAATCACTTTCTCTGTGGTTTTTAATTAACCAATTGCCAACCGTAACTATTATTATCATAATCAAAATAATTACAGTCATCGCAATAAAGAAATATATTGTACCTTTTTTATCCGCTCTATATTCTTCAGAAATAACTAATAGCCAAAGTATAAATCCTGCGGCCATAATGATGTAAGCAAAGTATTTTATCAATAATTCCATAAGTTACTCCTTAGATATTTTGGTTAAATTAGAATTATTTAGATTCATTATCACGACTTCTTAAGTAATCAACCGGTTTTATTCCGGCTTCAATTACCTTTGGGTCTTTCCTAAATTTAAGGAATGCTTCAGCGCATCTGAGTATATTATCAACGTGGCCGTGTGTTTTTATTTCGAAATCCAATGAAGATTTTTTAATGATGATATGGTGATATGCAAAAATATCTTCTATTTTCTTTTCTATTTCTATAATCTTTGATAAATCAATTGGATATTTTTCAAATACTTTTTCCGGATTAGAAAAATAGTCAGGATCAGAATGGGTCAATTTATCTCTTAAATTTTTAATCTTTTTAATTTCTTTCTTAAGACCAACAAGTACTTTAATATGTTTTTCTATATTATCTAAGTATTTTTGTGGATCCATATTTACAATTTTTGGATAGCCTTCTAAACCATATACTTCTTCAGTAAGGTTTAAAGAAGGTATATCATTTTGTACGTGCTTTAACCACTTATAGAGCGTTATCTCTTCTTTCCCTGATAAAAGTTTATTTAATTCAACTATAATGTATAACCAAAACGCATCGATTACCCTTTTAAAAAAGGTATGGCTAATATTCAATGTATCAATTTCTTCTTTAGTTTTACCATATTGATTTAAAATTTTTAGTTCCTTGATTGTAACTTTAAGAAATACAAAGTTATTAATTAATTTCCCCAAGTATTCTTTAGCGGGTATTGTAGGATTTTTCATATTTATCTTTTCTCCGTGCCCTCTGTGGCTTAATTCTTCCTCAGCAACTCCCGTTTCAACTGCATCTGCGGTGTAAAGAACTGCCGGTAAACTAGATTTAGAACTAAAATATCCACCATAGTCGCGGTGCTGATCCACATATACATTATCATAATTTGATAACGGGTTAGTCTGTATTTACTTTTTGCAAATGTTTTCCAATATACCAAATCACTCCAGCTCCTATCATCATCGCAAAGCAAAGGATTTGTCCCATCGAAAAATTGAGGAAGACAAATCCTAATTGCTCATCAGGCTCTCTAAAAAATTCTATGAAGAAGCGGAAGAACCCATATCCAAACACATATAAGCCGGAAATGAATCCAGGAAATGATTTGAATTTTCGTAATGGCCAGAGAATGGCAAACAATACAATTCCCTCAAAGAATGCTTCGTATAATTGTGACGGATGGCGCAGTAACCCATCGCGAGCAGCGGGGAAATACATGCCAATTGATGAATTTGTAATTCGCCCGTAAAGTTCTCCATTAATGAAATTGCCAATCCGACCAAAAGTAAAAGCGAAAGGAATTCCCGGAATAATTAGGTCGGTTAATTTGAAAACTTGTATTTTTTCCTTGCGACTGAATATTAACCACGCAACAGCAACGCCAATAGCGCCGCCATGGTAGGACATGCCGGAAATGCCGGTGAACTGCCACGAACCGTTCACTTTTGCGAATGGTAAAATAATGCTAAGCGGATTGGATAGAAACCAATCAAAATTGTAGAAAAGCACATACCCGACACGTGCTCCTATTAGCAAGCCCAATATTGCCCAAGTAATTGCATTGCTCAGAAATTCCACCGTGTAGGGAAGTTTTTCGCTTTTTAAGCGATATTTTGCCATTAAGTATGCAATGGTAAATGCAATAATATACATCATCCCATACCATCTGATCGGGAAATTTCCGACCGTGAATATTGTCGGATTCATGTTGCTTGGTAAGTGTTGCCACCAATGTAAGAAATTTTCCATATGATTTAACTCGATTTATCCAATTTTAATACGGTAAGTTTAAGTATTGAAAGTGTAAAAGTTTAATTAGTTTTTAAGATAATTAGGGCTATAGATTAAATGGATTTGAAAGAATTATCAAAAGATCAATTGATTGGAATAATGGATGATTTTGCCAAAAATTGGTTAGCGCACGATGGATTATGGTTTCAAGCAGTCGAACACGATTTTGGCATGGAGGCTGCAATAAAATGCGATACCGATGCATGGAGAAAGTTCACTGTTATTGAAGTCAAACGCATTATTAAACGCCATAATATTTCTGAGAATAGCGGTTTGGAAGGATTAAAAAAGGCGCTTGGTTTTCGGCTGTATAGCCGTTTAAATATCCAAAGCTTTGTAAACGAAACTGAAAATTCCTTCGAATTTCAGATTAATGATTGTCGTGTTCAGTCTGCCCGAAAACGACACGGATTACCGGACTTTCCATGTAAATCAGTCGGACTTGTTGAATATGTGGAGTTTGCCAAAACAATTGATCCGCGCATTAAAACTACTTGTATTGCCTGCCCACCGGATGAGCATCCTGATAAATACTA
>JAHJCW010000275.1 GCA_018812885.1 bacterium
ATAATAACAATCGGAGGGTAAGTCATGAATCTTCGAGTTCGAATTACGTTTGGGTTCCTAATTATTGTATTTGTCATGGCCTGTGTCTCAGGTATTATAATTTGGCAAGAATCAAATATGTATAGAGCTTTTCAGCATTCCTCACAGATCAGTGAAATTGAAAAATACTTTTTGGAATGTAGAAGACAGGAAAAGAATTTTATTATCCGGCACGATTCTGAGTCAGTACAGTTATTTAGTTCAAATTATGACACGCTAAATATGCTGGTTTTAAAAATGCTGGATCATGGTAAAAATGGGCAAATGATAGAAAATCTAACTACACTACAGGAAAATCTTGATAATTATTATATAAAATTTGAGGAAATAATTAGGTCGAGTCAAATCGAAATGGACAATGCCAAAATGCAGAGTGAAGTAGATTTAGCCCGGGAGAGTCATGCGCTGATTAATGAAATAAAGGCAATTACCAAGCAAGAGTTTAATAACGCATATGCCGTCACTAATAATGTAAATATATTTTCAATATTGATCGGACTATTTTTATCGGTATTAATAGCAGGTTTCATTTCTACAAAAATTATGGAAATTCTCGGCAGTCCCGATGATTATTTAACTACTAATCGGTAAAATTATTGTAATGACCAAAATATTGGTAATTACACTATGGTTAGTTACCCTGCACTCTCTTTTTGTTGGAATGGGAATGATACTATTTCCAACAGACTTGATTTCATATTTTGGAATAACACCATCTGAACATCGTTTCTATATAACGCAAGGTGGTGTTTTTCATCTGGTAATGGCAATTGCTTATGGAATGGCTGCGCTTAATGTGAAAGAAAATTCAGCACTAATTAAATTTGCAATAATCGCAAAATTCTTTTCGACAATATTCCTTATATCATACTTTGTATTTATAAACCAATTCTGTATTGTATTCTTATCAGCTATCGGTGATTTCGGTATGGGATTGGTGATATTGTTATTGTATAGAAAATATAAAAACGAATTGGAAAAATGAACACGAATCTTCCAAAAATAATTATTACAGGAGCTTCCGGGTTCGTTGGGCGATATCTTTTGGGACATTTACAAGATAAATATTTTATATATGCATTTGCACGGAAAACACAACAACAAGCGCATGTTCCTATACATAATAATATTAGATGGATATTAGTCGATATTGCTAACGAGGAACGATTGTCCCATGAAATTCAGAATATTAAACAAAAAGGAAATGTCGAGTTTGTCATTCACTTAGCCGCTTATTATGATTTTGATAATAAACCAAATCCGGAATATGAACGAACTAACGTTTTGGGCACCGAATTAATGTTAAAATATTCCAAACAGCTCATACCCAAGCGGTTTATTTTTTCCAGTTCTATTGCGGCCTGCAATTTTCCGGAGCATGGAGAAGCACTTAATGAAACCACTCCGGCAGATGCTGATTATCCATATGCAGTAAGTAAACGAAAAGCAGAATTATTAATTAAGGAATATTCACAATATTTCCCATGTTCAATAATACGTTTTGCTGCTGTGTATAGCGACTGGTGTGAGTACGGACCACTATACATGTTTTTACAAACGTGGTTCTCATTAGCTTGGAATAGCAAGATATTAGGCGGCAAAGGAGAATCAGCTGTACCTTATATCCATGAATACTGTTTGTGTAGGCTTATTGAAATAATATTATTAAAAACAAATGAACTACCACAAATTGATACTTATATTGCAAGCCCAAACGGTTCAACATCCCATAGAGAGTTATATGATATTGGGACAAAACTTTATTTTGGAAAAGCGAAAAACCCCTTCAAAATGCCAAAAATAATTGCACAAGTTGGTGTGCGGTTACGATATTGGCTTGGTACATTAATCGGGAAACAACCTTTTGAAAAACCATGGATGACAGATTATATCGACTTGAAGCTGAATACGGATGCAACGTATACAATGAAAACTTTAAACTGGGAACCTATGCCACGTCGACTAATTGAAAGAAGACTACCATATTTGGTTGAACATCTACGTAGTTTACCTTTAGAGTGGTACTCTAAAAATCAAATTGCGTTAAAAATTCATTCCACCGATCGTCCAAACCTACTGATTTCTAATACTCTCATGACAAATCAAAATGAGATTATTGAGGCAATTTTCTCTCATATCTTTTATAATAAAAATAAGGAATTGTATCAACAATATCAGTTAATGAGCACAGACTATTTGACATGGTACATTGATGTTATTTATAACCTTTTAATAACTTCAGTTCGCACTGGAAATCGTTTATCATTGGTTAATTATGCTCATTCATTGGCTGTTATGCGTAAAAAGGAAGGATTTACTCTTAATGGAGTATGTCAAATAATTTTAGATATCGGAGAAATCGTTATTACGCGTTTAATTAATACATCTGAATTAAAAAGATTTGAAAGACTCATCCACGATACAATTGGTCTTTCTATTCAAATGATGGTGGATGAAATCCGAGACATCTACGATTTATCATAAATCATTGCTAATAACTATGTTTTAGCTTCATGAGACAAAACCCAGATTATTGTGAATATACTTTCTGTGGATACAAAAGATACAATAATCTGATTTACCCTCGACAAAATTATTAAAGGCGCTGTTTTCACACGGCAGAGGTCGGCA
>JAHJCW010000276.1 GCA_018812885.1 bacterium
GTAATTTTCGCTTCATTATTTTCAAGCTTTATTAAACAATTATTAAGCCTATTATTATAATAAGAAGTAATAATTATGAGTATTAGTCAAATCGCAAGAAGTCTAACTCCTTCCGCTACACTTAAATTAAATGAAAAAGCTACAATTATGCGTCAAAAAGGTGATCCGGTTATTCATTTAGGTGGCGGAGAGCCTAAAAGCAAAGTACCTTTTGATGCAATTTTAGCAACTACTGGATTGCTTGATTCGGCAGAAATTAGATACACTCCCCCGGATGGCACTGTTGCAATGAAAAAAGCAATTATTCGTTATACGGAGGAACATTACAACCGTTTAGTTGAACCTCGTCAAATAATTGCGTCCAATGGTGCAAAACAATCACTTATGGTTGCTTTGCAAGCCATATTAAATCCCCATGAAGAAGTGATTTTCCCTGCTCCCTACTGGGTAAGCTATCCTGATATGGTAAAACTTTGTCAAGGATTACCAATACCTGTTTTACCTGAAGATGGTACTTTTTACCCAAAAATATCCGATATAGAAGAGAATGTAGGCTCTTATACTAAAGCAGTCATAATAAATAGTCCCAATAACCCCACTGGAGCAGTTTATTCTGAAGAATTTATTGCCGATATTGTCGAATTTTGCCGGAAACGCGACTTATATCTAATAATGGATGATATTTATAATCGATTAGTCTTTGACAATCGCAAACCAAGTAATTGTTTTAACTATGTCAAGGATTTTGGAGATAATTCCAAACTAATTCTCATTAATGGTGTATCTAAACAATATGCCATGACCGGATTCAGAATCGGTTGGGCAATTGGAAATAAAGATTTAATAGAAGTTATGACAAATATTCAAAGTCATCAAACTTCCGGTCCTCCTACACTTTCACAAAAAGCAGCTATCGGCGCAATTAATGGCGTTCAATCTTCAGTTGAGAATCTTAGAGTGGCATTAGAAAACCGAAGAAATATTATGATTGATAATCTTAATTCATTTGATGGATTAAAAGTTACAAAACCGGATGGAACGTTTTATTGCTTTGTAGATTTTAGCCATTACAATCCTAATTCCGTTGAACTGGCAGAGTTGCTCCTTGAGAAAGTACAGGTTATTACAGTTCCGGGCTTGGCTTTTGGTCTTGATGGATATTTACGCTTGAGTTATTGCGGGTCCATTAATGATATACGGGAAGGAATTGAAAGGATTCAATGGGTGCTTGACCCGGACGCTCCAAACGAATTGTATATTGGTGAACGCAAATTAGTGAGGGATTGGTAATGAGTAAATATTTTAAAATAAAATCACCTAGCGCTAATCAGGCACGTACCCTTGCTTCAACCTACGGTCTTTCTAATCATGGGTTAAAACATCTTGAAACAGTTTATTGGAATCTTTCAACACCGGCTTTGTATGAAGAAATTATTTTTAGAAATGAGGGCAAAATTGTTAATCAAGGTCCGATTTTAGTCAAAACCGGTAAGCACACTGCGCGCGCTGCTAATGACAAATTTGTTGTTCGAGAAGATACAACCCTCGATGACATTTGGTGGGGCGATTATAACCGTCCATTAAGTCCCGAACAGTTTAATACAATACTTACACGGGCCCAGGCCTATGCCCAAGGAGAAGAAATATTTGTTCAGGATTGCTACGCCGGAAACGATGTAAACTATCGGCTCCCGGTACGAATAATCACCGAAAAAGCGTGGCATAGTTTATTTGCTCGCAATATGCTCATCACGACCACTAATCAAGATGAATTGAAACATTTTATTCCGGAATTTACCGTGATAGCACTTCCTGATTTGAAAATGGATCCTAAAATTGATGGTACTAATAGTGAGACAACAATCGTTTTAAATTTTGAACAAAGAATTGCCATTGTTGCTAATTCACTGTATGGTGGCGAGATTAAGAAAGCAGTTTTCACTGTATTAAACTTCTTACTCACATTCAATAAGGTTTTACCGATGCATTGTTCGGCAAATGTTGGTAAAAAGGGTGATGCCGCACTATTTTTTGGCTTAAGCGGAACGGGTAAAACCACTCTTTCAGCCGATCCTAATCGTTTCCTTATCGGCGATGATGAACATGGGTGGTCAGCTGATGGAATATTCAACTTTGAAGGTGGTTGTTATGCAAAAGTGATTCGTCTTTCCGCAGAAC
>JAHJCW010000277.1 GCA_018812885.1 bacterium
CTATAAATAATTCAATAAAATGCTAATATCAATTTCATTAAAGTTACAAGGTGAAAAGCTTTAATAACATATCTATTTATAACATATAGATATTAAGTAAATTAATAGATTGAATTGAATAAATAATGAATAAAAAACTTCCATTAATTGCAATAATTGGTCGTCCAAATGTAGGCAAATCAACTTTTTTTAATAGAATGCTGAAATCCCGTAAAGCGATTGTAGACGCTCAAGAGGGTATAACTCGTGACCGTATTTACGGTAAAATGGATTGGGAAGGACATGATATCAATATTGTAGATACAGGTGGTTTTATACCCAATGATGCTGAAATTTTCAATGCTCCTATTCGAAATCAAATTAAGCAAGCAGTTGAGGAAGCAGATTTAATATTATTTATTGTTGATGGTCGCGAAGATGCTACTTCAAGTGATAGAGAACTTGCCCAAATTGTCCATGATATAGGGAAAAAATGTATCCTTGTATTAAATAAATGCGACTATAAAGAACTAGAAGAAAATGTTTATCAATGGTATGAGTTGGGAATTGAGACAATTGTTCCTATTTCTGCATTATCGGGACGTTCAACCGGTGATTTATTAGAAATTGTGATCGAAAAATTAGATTTAATTAATCCGGGTTCAGACCAAGTAGATGACGATAGCATGCGGATTGCAATCGTTGGAATGCCGAATGTAGGAAAATCGTCCTTGACGAATGCTTTACTACAAAAGGAGCAAAGCATTGTAACTCCTATTGCCGGGACAACTCGCGATTCGATTGATTCACAGTTGGTTTGGTACGGGAAAAACATTACAATAGTTGATACAGCAGGTATGCGAAAGCTTGCCAAGGTTTCCGAATCTATTAATACTATACCACTTTAAGAGCGCGCCAAGCGACCGAATCATCAGATGTGGTTCTTATCTTGATAGATGCGGAAAAAAGATTCTGCAGGCAAGACAAGACGATTATTGACTATGTTATCAAGATGGGTAAAGGGTTGGTGTTAATCGTAAATAAGTGGGATTTGGTTGAGAAAAATTCGAGTACGATGTCAGAATATAAACGTGAGATAGCCGGAAGTTTTAAAACACTTGGTCATTATCCGCTTATGTTCATTTCTGCACTTACCCATCAGCGTGTATCCAGTGTATTAGATGTTGCTTGGAATGTTTATGAGGCTAGGAGGAAACGGATTAATACAAAAATTTTAAATGAATGGCTCGCAAAAACAATTGCGGCACATCCAGCGCCTTCTATTCAAGGTAAATCAATAAAACTGAAATTCATTACACAAGTTCATGCAGAACCGCCGGTTTTTGCGATATTTTGCAACTATCCGAAATTGATTTCAACTTCCTATCAACGCTATCTTGAAAATGAACTGTATAATCAATTTAATTTTTCAGGTGTTCCGGTAAAATTATCATTTCGTAATAATTGAGTTATTCTCTAAATAGATCAATTTCGGCAACTCATAAGGAGAAACGGTCGGAGTTTATCGGTTATTCTAAACCGATAATAAAAGTAAATGATGTCAATATATTTATAAAAAAGTTGAAATCAAAACATCCCGCATCGAGACATATTTGTTGGGCATATCGATTATTTATTGATGACAAAATCATTGAAAATTCCACCGATGCGGGTGAACCGTCGGGGAGTGCGGGATTGCCAATTTTAAACACTATTAAACATCACAATATTGTGAATTGCGGTATTTTTGTTGTGCGATTTTTTGGTGGTGTAAAACTTGGCAAACAAGGTTTAATAAATGCCTACAAAACAACTGCGGAATTAGTCATCGCTGAGAGCGTGTTGCATAAATGGGTGCCAAAATCACAGTATCAAATTAGTGCATCAATACAAAGTTTCGGCAAAATTGCTAACGTTGTGCAACAGAATGATGGCAAAATTATTAGCGACATGACATTAGAAAAATTAAATTTATTGATTGAGCTACCGGTTGAAAAATATAATGATTTTAAAACTGAATTTGATGAGATTACACAAAATTCGGGGACAATAAAAAAGCGGAGTGAGCATGACCAAACCAAGGAGGTAAGAAAATGACAATAGTAGGGAGTAGTATACTATTGAGGATCTTTGCTCACTCCGCTTCTGAATTTACGCCGATATTTTAAAAAAGTTTCATAGAAATGGAGAAAAAAATGAAAAAAATATTCATAAGGACTTTAATAGCGATAATACTTATCGGTTGTGATAAATCTACTGATACAATAAATGTCGGATTTTGGAATGTTGAGAACTTATTTGATTTAGAAAATGATCCATTAAAAAATGATGATGAATTTTCCCTTGGTGGTCAAAAATTGGTTACACAAGAGATTTTAGATATGAAGCTCAATCATATGATAGAAGTAATATCCGACTTAAACGCTGATATACTTGGTCTGTGTGAAGTAGAAAACGATAAGGTTTTAGAGCTGTTGAACGAAAAATATCCTGAAATAAATTATTCAATCGTACATTATGAATCACCGGATTTACGTGGAATTGATACGGCACTTTTGTACAACGCCGAAAAATTTACAGTAGTAGATTCATATCCAATCGAAATTCCTTTTGATGGTGAAGATCCATCGCGAGATATTTTGTATGTAAAAGGAACATTGGGTAAATTCACTTTGTACATCTTTGTAAATCATTGGCCATCCAACTATAGTGGATTAGAGCGTGGCACTCTGCGGCGGTCAATAGTTGCTAATATTTTAAGAAAAGCACTTGATGAAATCTTGATGGAAGATGAAAATGCCAATATCATTTTAATGGGTGATTTTAATGAAGATCCTCTATCGAAGGCAGTGCAGGATGTACTAAATTCGACAATTGATAGGGAAGAAGTGGTTGAAAATCTTTATCAATTGTGGAATCCGATGGCGCACATTATGGGTGTTGAAAACGGCGGAACGTATAAATATCGTGGAATTGATAATGTGATTGACCAATTTATTGTCAGCAAGGGATTGATTGATGAAAGTGGATTGGAACTACTCCCGAGTTCTGTAAAAGTCTTGAATAAAGATAAATATCGCCAACAGGAAGGCGATTTTAAAGATTATCCATTCCGATTTTGGGTTGGCGACAATCTGCTCGGTGGCTATTCCGATCACATGGCGATACATTGTAAATTATATCTAAAAAATTAAGTAGGAAGAAGTTTCAGCGGAATGCATTTTTGTTAATTTCCTATTCTATGTTTCATTAACATGAAATTAATAATTACATGAAGAAATTAGTCTCAATAATTATACTGATAGTAGTACTTTTACTATTGTGTTTATATGTATGTAAACAAGAACCAACAGCTCAAGATCAATCTATCACAATTGCCAGTTGGAATTTAAAAAACATTGGGCAGTCAAAATTGAATGACCCTGTTAGGAGTGATATTATTATTGATGTGCTTAAGAATTATGATATCATTGCGATTCAGGAAGTAAAAGATGCTTCATTACAACTACCGCAACAGTTGGTTAATAAAATGAATGCGGACGGCCGGAATTACAATGTAGTAGCCAGTGATCGTGTTGGGAGAAATGTGTTTGAGCAATATTTATTTGTTTACGACGATGACAAGATTGATCCAATTTCCGGTACAATGGGTTACGGGATTGAACCGAATGATGAATTTGCCAGAGAACCTTTCTATGCAATGTTCAGAGCAGGAAATTTTGATTTTTATTTGATGAACATACATACAGACCCGGATGATGTCTCAATCGAGATACCGGCACTAAAAGAAGCCTACTTAGATTTGCAAAATAATACATTGACTGAGAATGACATTATACTGCTTGGAGATTTTAATGGGAAGGCTCCCGGAGTTACTGCAGACAGTTACATAACAATGGATGCTATTGCTCAAATACCAAATATTATTTTTACTATTAATGAAGAGACGAATACACGTGGTGGTAAGGCTTATGACAATATCATATTTCAAAATAATTACACTACAGAATATTCAAATTCATCAGGAGTTAACACATTCTGGTTACCGTATGGTTTAAATGAAGATCAAGGTTTTAAAATATCAGATCACAAGTTGGTTTGGGCTGTTTTCAATATTCCCCAAACAGATGATGATTAGATTGGTTTACTCGAGTAATGAATATTTAACAAAGGGTTTTTGTTCTGTATTTGCTGTATGAAGCTGTAAATTATAATATTATTC
>JAHJCW010000278.1 GCA_018812885.1 bacterium
ATGACAGCTTTACGTCATCAGAAAATAGCAAATATTGCTAATGATTATCCTCCGACAAAAGTATTTGGAAAAGATAAAGGCGATATGTTGATTTTAACTTGGGGAAGTAGTTTTGGTCCGGGACGAGTTGCTGCCGAAAGGTTGCATAAAGAAGATCTTAAAGTAAGCCATGTCCATTTACGTTATATGAATCCATTACCAATTGACCTCGGTGGAATTCTTAAAAAGTTTAAGCATATGCTGATACCTGAGGTCAATATGGGCCAGCTTCGAACAATAATCAGAGCTCAATATTTAGTGGATGCCAAGGGACTTAATTTAGTTAGGGGTCGCCCAATCCGCGCTAGTATGATTGTCAACAGTGTTAAGAAAATTTTAGGTATATAGATGTCCGATATTAAAACAATTAAACCTTTAGATTTAAGTCGCATGGATTTTGTTACTGACCAAACTGTAAAATGGTGTCCGGGTTGTGGTGACTATTCTATACTTAAACAAGCCCAACGGGTCTTACCCGATTTGGGTGTACCAAGAGAAAATTTCTTATTTATTAGTGGTATAGGTTGTTCCAGTAGATTTCCGTATTATATGAATACTTACGGTTTTCACACTATTCATGGACGAGCAGCTGCCATCGCATCAGGAGCGAAGCTCGCTAATCCCAAATTATCCGTTTGGGTCGTTACTGGTGACGGCGATGCTTTATCAATTGGTGGTAATCATACAATTCATTTGTTGCGTAGAAATCTTGATATTAACATTTTATTATTTAATAATAGAATTTATGGTCTGACAAAAGGCCAATATTCACCTACTTCTGAATTAGGCAAAGTAACCAAATCAACGCCGATGGGTTCTTTGGATCGACCGTTCAATCCAACGTCTTTAGCGTTAGGTTCTCAAGCCACTTTTGTCGCGCGTACTATTGACCGCAATCCAAAACATATTCAATCTATTTTAAAGAGTGCTTATGAACACAAAGGTACTTCATTTGTTGAAATATATCAAAATTGCAATATATTTAATGATGGTGCTTATGAAAATTTGACAAACAAAGCAATGGCTTCTGATAACATTATAGAATTGGAACATGGTCAGCCAATGCTATTTGGTAAAAATCATAATTTTGGAATACATCTTGATAGTAACATTCCTAAAATCATTGATCTCGATAAGGATGATAATGTAAGCATTGATGATGTGCTTATCCATGATGCTAAAGATATTGTTATTGCATCAATGTTAAGTGCGTTTACCTATGATGAGCATTTCCCAACACCAATCGGTATTATTTATGCTGTTGATGCACCAATCTATGAAGTTTTACTGCAAGATCAAATTAATTTGGCAATAGAAAAACAAGGAAAAGGCGATATCGAAGCACTTCTCAATTCCGGAAATACCTGGGAAGTAAAATAATTATTTTAATTGGAGTGAATTATGAGTTTTAAATTAGATGTAGATCGTTTTCGTGATGCGGTAACTGAGCTAATTCGCAAAGCAGCTACGCAATTACCTGCCGATGTGACCCAAGCTATGGAAACTGCACGGGACAATGAAGAGAAGGGTCGTCCTGCAAAATCCGTATTGGATTATATGCTGAAAAATGCCGATGCTGCAAAAGACAATAGTACACCAATCTGTCAGGATACCGGTACATTAATATTTTTTGTCACAATTCCTGAAGGAGTATCCCTTAGGAAAATTGAGTCAGCAGTGACAGAAGCTGCTCGTTTAGCTACAAAAAAATCATATCTGCGACCAAATGCAGTTGATTCGGTAACCGGAAAGAATTCCGGTGACAATACCGGGATTATGGCACCATATTTCCATTATGATGAATGGGATGAGTCAACTATTAAGGTTGAACTAATGTTGAAAGGCGGCGGATGCGAAAACGTATCTGATCAATATAAATTACCGGATGGCCGACTAAAAGCCGGTCGCGATTTAGATGGTGTATATAAATGTATTATCGATGCGATCAACAAAGCTCAGGGATTGGGATGTGCACCGGGTGTTGCCGGCATCGGCATCGGCGGTGATAGAGCATCGGGAATGGTTGTGGCCAAAAAACAGCTTTTCCGCAAATTAAATGACACAAATTCCGACCCGGAATTGGCAAAGTTGGAAAGCCGATTATATACTGATCTTAATAAATTAGGAATCGGTCCAATGGGATTCGGTGGTTTAACAACGGTATTAGGAGTGAAAGTCGGGGCAGCACATCGGTTACCGGCATCATTTTTTGTGTCACTTGCCTACTCCTGTTGGGCTGATAGGCGCTGTTCCATGCATTTTACAGAAAGTGAGGTAAGCTATGATTAAAATTAATTTACCGGTCAGCGAAGCTGATATTCGAAAATTAAAAATGGGCGATGAAGTCTCTTTAAATGGTGTAATGTTAACCGGTAGAGATTCGGCGCATACCTGGTTATTAAATGATAAACCCGAGGAAGTCAGAGAATTATTAAAAGGCAGTGTAATTTATCATTGTGGACCGGTTGTAAAAAAAGTGGGTGACGAATGGCATTTTGTTGCAGCAGGACCAACAACCTCAATTCGTGAAGAACCATACCAAGGCCCGGTTATTAAAGAATACGGAATTCGCGGTGTAATGGGCAAGGGTGGTATGGGAGAAAAAACTTTGAAAGCCCTCGGTGAGAATGGGGCGGTGTATTTCCATGCTGTTGGCGGTGCTGCTACTCTACAGGCGCAGGCTGTTAAAAAAGTTCATGGTGTATTAAAATTAGAGGAATTTGGTGTTCCCGAAGCACTTTGGATAATTGAAGTTGAAGATTTCCAAGCCGTTGTAACGATGGATTCGCATGGGAATTCATTGCATAAAGAGATTAAAGCAGCTTCTGATAAAGTTGCAAATGAACTAATTGGAATATAATAGATTCCTTTTGCAGTTTAATTTGTAAGTGTTGAAAAACATACGGTTGACCTACCGGAATCCAGAAACAAGGTGGAAGGATTTTTGGATAGTGCACGCTCAATTGTTAGAAAACAGACATTTCTTCAATCTAGCGTTTAATCTTACCAATTAAGTACGGAATGTCTGCAATCCTATCTCCAATAAGAATGTCATCAAACGGTTCGTGTAATTCCCAATACCGAGTATCCATTGAAGTTCCAGAGAAAATCAGACGTCCGCGCCAAGTTTTGATGTAGCCAAGATCACCAGCTTGATTAAAAATTTTGGTTGTATTATAGCCACAATCAAAAATAATGTCATCATAAAGTACACGGTTGTCTGTCAAGTTTCTCGGTGGATATGGAATCCAGGTGCTCCCGTAGCTCTGCCAATGTCTATACTTGTCCCTCGCGTCAGTCACTAAAGACCCTAATCGCCTGGATCCCTCTTCAGTTTGCAATTCTTTAATTGGAGTGTCAGTAATCGCGTGGTAAACCTTTGTTGCAGCGTTTGCCACTTCTAATTGAGTGTCAAGTCCCGAAGGGAAACTTGTTTTCCAAGCTTCATATTGGCGACCCCACGTACTCTGTGGCATAAAAACACAGCTTGAGGAAAAAAGGATAATGATGAAAGATAAAATAACATTTACAAAAGATTTTAGCATAGATTTCTCCATTTTTTCTTTATAGCTATTACAAATTAGTATTGCAAATATAACTTATTATCAGGGATTATTCAAGATTGAATAGGCTGCATTGGTGTTAGAAGCCCGCTGAATTAATTTGTGACCCGTAACAATATTTTAATTATAAAATCGATATTTTTTAGATTCCATATTAAACTTCGACAATTTGTAATGGATTCCATCTATTCAAGCTGGATGCCATTTTCGTTAACAGTTACAGTGTGGGGTTCTCTTGTTATCCTGCAAGAATAAATAAAAAACCAAAATAAGTATAATTAAATTGTTTTATCTTCTAATTCTAATAATTTTTTATCTCGTTTTATTCTCCAGCTCCATATTATTAATTCGTGAAATATTATAGTGAGAATGCATAATATATATGCAAAATAAAAATAGTTATTATTATTTGTTAATGACGATAAAATTAGTAACGCTAAAGATGATAACAACAAAAAAATCATCAGAAAATCTAGGATACTAAAAGGACGATAAATATAATACTCTAAAATTATTTTTTGCCCTTTATTATTTTCTTCTTTGGGATCATTATATATTTTTAATGATTTATAATGAACTATATAGTATGCAATAGTGGTTATAACAGCATTGATTATTACAACGATTAAATAAAATAATAACTTATCAGAAGTAGCTAGCAGCACGCCACACAAAATAGTTATTAATAAACAATTTAAAAATGTACCAAAATTTAATCTTTTCAGCTTATCAGTGTTAATATGATCTTCAAAAATTTGTAATTCTTTCTGGTCAAAGTATATCCAAGCTATAAACCAAAAAAATGTGACTACAAAAAGAGCGATTGAAAGAATTCCATGAAAGATATCTTCTTTAAGTAATTTATCGTATTTATCGAGTGACAAGAGAGCTAAAGTAACAGCGATAATAATACTAACACCAAATTGAAAAAATTGCCGCAATGATTCAATGTAAGTTTTTTTTACCATTTCTGATTCCTTATTAGTTAAATATTTTATAACTCAAAGAAAAAAGAAAAACAAAAAAAATAGAAATTATTATAAAAAACGATCCTTCCGAGAAAGATTTAAGAAAAGGTTCTTTTCTAAATATAGAAGGGGTACATCTTATTAGGAGGGTTATGAAAAAACCAAAATAATAATCAACAGGGATACCAAGAAACCAATGAGAAAACCACCAAATATTTTCACTACTATATTTGCTCAACCCGAAATAAGGATTAATGACAAACCAGAGGAAATCCCAAATTGTAGAAAGCAATGCATAGCTAGCAAAAGTTTTTGCTTCAAATATAATAGACCACTTTCTAAAAATTAGGGGCCAATGAAAAAATGATAACAATATTAAATTTAAAGAAACATGATAACCTGTTACAGGACGACCACCAAATATCCATGTAATATTAGGATTGGTGGATTTCCAAGTAGGTAAAGAACTCGCCCAACCATTGGGTCCTTCAATTTGTACTTCATAATATGCTAAAATAACAGCAATAATAAATAAAAAAATAGAAATAGGTAAAGATGAGTAAAATGCGTTTTTAATACTAAAATCTTTTGTATACATGATTTTTCCCTATTTGGCCAATTATTCATTCTGATTTAAAAGCCTAACTAATAATTATATCGTATTATCATAGTCAAAAATAATACTATTCTAAAATATTAGTCATAGAATAGATGTTTATCCATTTTTTACCTATTTCGTTAAATCGTCTAAGTAAATTAAATAAAGAAATAAATTTTATTTCATAAGAGGAAATTGATACTCCATCCTGAGTCGAACTAATTGAAATAGTATAAGTATCAATTGATTGTAATTCTTTATCAATATGTTCAACTGTATTCCTCAAATTCTTTATTATTGTTTGATGATTTTTGATTAATTTGCATTCTGTCCTATCAATTTCTAACTTTCCTCTAACAGATATTATTTTGTCAAAAATAAGATATATTCTTTTTATAGCATTGATGCAATTTTCAATATGATCCCAAAATCCAAATATAAAAATTGTTCTATATCCTCTTTCCTCACCGTTTTTAATTTCATCTATTTGTTCTAACAATAATTCTCTTGAAGAATTATATTCGTTACATGCTTTATCAACCAGTCTTATAAATACTTTTAAAGAAATATTTTCTTGTGGCAATAAGTTTTCACCACTTGAAATGAGTGAAGATGCCAAATAATTAGCTTTCAAATTATCAACTGCTAGTAGTGGCATTTTACATTCAGTTAGTGTGGATATATTTTTCATTTCCGTTTGGTTTTTCTGTCTAAATAATTATTACAAATTATCATAGTATAAATTACCGTGATATTAGTAATTCTCAAAAATTCCTCATTCGGTTGGGTTCCTTTATTACAACACAAAGAATTATTTATTTGAATTCCATCTTGCTGCATCAATAATTGACCATATGTGAATGATCCATCCAAATAAAATTATCCATAGAACTGCTGCTAAACAAAAATGAATTATTGCC
>JAHJCW010000279.1 GCA_018812885.1 bacterium
ACTACCGAAGCAGAATTTCAACGCGTACAAAAATTGTACGATGAAAACGTTGTGAGTCAATCACATTATGATGCAGTAAAAACACAAAGAGACGCATCAAAATCTTCCGTTAAGCAGATGGAAGCAATGCTGTCATCAGCTCGTAGTCAATATCAAGATACTCGTATAACTTCACCAATTGCAGGTGTGATTTCTTTGAAAAATTATGAGTTAGGCGATATGGCGGCACCACAAATACCATTTTTCGAAGTTGTTGATATGAATCGGGTAAAAGTTTCCGTAAATGTAATCGAAAGGTATCTTGGCTTAATTAAACCAGGGTTAACTGCCAATATCAAAGTAAATAGTTATCCGAATGAAAAATTTGTAGGAAAAGTAAATATAGTAAACCCCACCCTGGATGCAATGACGCGTACCGCCAGTGTTGAAATAATAATAAATAATAAAAATCTTAAGCTCAAGCCGGGAATGTTTGCAAATGTTGAAGTAATTACAAAAGAGAGAGAAAATGTGCCCGTTATACCGGATTATGCTATAATTGAAAAAACTGCTTTGGATTACTCGGGAGGCAAAATCAGTACCGGAAAAGTTACAATTGAAAAATTCGTATATACCGTACAAGATAGCATCGCGGTGAAGCGACAAATAGAAACCGGAATAGAAAACAATAACCTCGTTGAAATCATATCCGGACTGGTAGCTGGTGATATAATTGTAACACAGGGACAACATGTTTTACTTGATTCATCACTAGTCAAGATTGTCAACAAATAGTATTTTAAGGAAAACTTATGATTTTATCTAAACTTGCCATAAAAAGAGGGATTACCTTTACCATGATATATCTAATGGCCATTGGTTTTGGATTATTTGGATTATCAGGATTAAAGTTGGATTTATATCCGAATATCACATTCCCTGTTATTGCGGTTATGTCTCAATATGAAGGAGTTGGTCCCGAGGATATTGAAGAGGTCTTGACACGTCCACTGGAACAATCGGTAACCGCCGTAGAAAACGTTGAAAAAATTACATCGCGCTCAGGTGCCGGAACCTCTGTTATTATAATGGAATTTGATTGGGGTACAGATATGGAGAAGGCGGAAAATGATGTACGCACAAATATTGATTTTGTACGAGATTACTTGCCAGACGGAGCAACAGATCCAATTACATTTGCTTTTAATCCTGCCATGCAACCAATCTTGTATCTTGCCGCCAGCTCAGATCAGCTCGGTATGGCAGAATTACGAAGATTAATAGAAGAGCAGGTATCTCCACTTCTTGAGCGTATCCCGGGTGTGGCGAGTACAGACATACAAGGCGGACTTGAACGACAAATTCGCGTATTGATTGATCCGCATGCTTTGGCTGCTCAAGGTTTCTCGATACAACAAATCGTACAGATTTTGCGAATGGAAAACTTACAAATTCCAGGTGGCATAATTGATGAAACCGCTAAGGAGTTTTCAGTAAAAACTTATGGACAGTATGCAAACATTGAACAAATAGAGAATACTGTAATTGGTCAAAAAAATGGTGTACCGATTTATTTAAAAAATGTGGCACGTGTTGTTGATGGTTATAAAGAGCAACGAATGGTATTACGAAACAATGATAGCTCTGCCTTAATGCTTTACGTGATGAAACAAACAGATGGAAATACGGTTAAGGTTGCCAAAGCTGTTATGGAAGAACTACCGAAAATCACAGAGAAGGTTGGTAATGGAGTGAAATTTGAAACAGTTATTGATTTCTCTGAATATATCAATAAATCTATTAACAATCTCAGTGCAACGGCAATCCAGGCGTCTTTACTGGCGTTCCTGGTGCTATTATTCTTCCTCCGTAATTTCCGCAGTTCTATAATTGTTGCCATATCAATTCCTGTTTCTGTAATTGTAACCTTCTTTGTGATGAATCAGTCCGGGCTTACTTTAAATATTATATCTATGGCTGGATTAGCGCTTGCTGTTGGAATGTTGGTAGATAATTCGATTGTTGTTCTTGAAAACATCTTTCGTTTTAAAGAAAAAGGTGTTC
>JAHJCW010000025.1 GCA_018812885.1 bacterium
AACGAAAAAAATTGATAAAGTATTTAATAAAAACAAATCCTGAGTCTTACACTAAATTGATAAAAGACTTAGGCATAAGAGGATAATATATTTAATGAAAATTTATAAAAGAGAAATCGGCGGAAGAACACTAAGTATTGAAACGGGAAAGATTGCTCGCCAATCCGATGGTGCTGTTATGGTGACTTACGGAGAAACAACAATTTTATCGGCAGTTAATGCCGATAAAGAACCAAGAGAAGGAATAGATTTTTTTCCTTTGCAGGTTGAATACCGTGAAAGACATTATGCGGGCGGGAAAATACCGGGTGGTTTTTTCAAACGTGAAGCAAGACCATCTGAGAAGGAAATTTTAACAAGTCGTTTAACGGATCGACCAATACGACCTTTATTTCCAAAAGATTTTAGAAACGAGACGCAAATAATAATAACTGCTCTGTCAAGTGATGGAGAAAATCTAGCCAGTGGTTTAGCAGGAATTGGAGCATCTGCGGCGTTAGCAATATCTGATATTCCTTGGAATGGACCAATTGCTACCGTGACAGTTGGAATGATTAATAATAAATTTGTGATTTTTCCAACAAGAGAAGAGATGCACGATTCAAAAGTTGAATTGATAGTTTCAGGGAATGAAAAATCTATTGTAATGGTTGAGGGTGAGGCTAATTTTATATCGGAAGAGACTTTAATAGAAGCTCTTAAATTCGCTCATAATACAATAATTGAGATTATTGATATGCAAAAAGAGATGGTTAGAGATCTTGATGTTGTAAAACGGGATATTCAAGCGGTTGAAAAAAATCAAAAACTTGAAACTCAAGTTGAGAAATTAGTTGAAAAAGAGATTGCAAATATTATTAAAATAGCTGATAAGATGGAACGTCAGAATGCTACTGATCAATTAGATATTGATACATTAGCAAGTTTTGAAGAAGAATTCCCTGAAAGCAAAGGTGAGATAAAAAGTATTATCGATGAAAAATTCAAAACAGCATTTCGAAATCAAATCATTGAAAAAGGAATTCGTTCTGATGGAAGAAAATTGACTGATATTCGTCAAATTACTATTGAACAAGGTATTTTACCAAGAACCCACGGTTCAACACTTTTCACTCGTGGTGAAACACAGGCTTTAGTTGTTGCAACTCTTGGTTCAAAAAGAGATGAACAAATTATTGACGGAATGGATGATGATTATAAAAAGAATTTCATGCTACATTATAATTTTCCTCCCTATTCAGTTGGTGAAGTTGGACGAATCGGCTTTACAAGCAGGAGAGAAATTGGACATGGTAATTTAGCAGAACGTGCTTTAAAGCCCGTATTGCCTGATTATAACGAATTTCCATATACAATACGATTAGTTTCTGAAATAATGGAATCAAATGGTTCTTCATCCATGGCATCGGTATGCGGAGGATCTTTAGCTTTAATGAATGCAGGTGCTAAAATTAAAAAGCATGTCTCCGGTATTGCCATGGGACTAATCCTTGAGAATGATAAGCACGCTATTCTTAGCGATATATTAGGGGTAGAAGATCATTTAGGAGATATGGATTTTAAAGTTACAGGAACTGAAGATGGTATTACTGCAATCCAATTAGATCTTAAAATTGAGGGAATATCTTTTGAATTGCTGACGGAAGCGCTAGCGCAAGCAAAAGCTGGACGTTTACATATTCTAGATCTAATGGTAAAAGCATCTCCTGAAGCAAATAAAATATCAGATTACGCGCCACGAATTTTGTTTGTGCAAATTGATCCTGATAAAATTGGTACATTAATTGGTCCCGGCGGAAAAAATATTAAGCAAATTATTGCGGATACAGAATGCGATGTTAATGTTGAAGATGATGGAATGGTCACAATATCCGGTAATGATGTAGCAAAATGTAATGATGCGGTAGAATTAGTAAAAGCTATTACATTTGAACCTGAAATTGGTATGGAATTTGATGGTATCGTTACACGATTGATGACTTTTGGAGCATTTGTTGAATATGCACCAGGTAGAGAAG
>JAHJCW010000280.1 GCA_018812885.1 bacterium
ATCTGAAAATGATTGCAGACTGTGCGAAGCAGGTCTGCACCAGCAAGGATTTCGGGAACACTAAAATGAAAAGTGAAAATAGCTTAATCACATTAGACAACAAAATCGCAAGGGATATAAGGAACTTATTTCCGGATATTAAGGAGCCTGTAAATCCTGAACAATTAACTACAAACATAATTATTGATCAATATCTCGAAAAGACTCAGGAAATAATCCAATTAAATCTAATTGCATCAGGAGAGCCACTTAAAGATTTATCTCAAATACTCAAAATTGATGATTTCAACCTCCAGGGAATAGCTTGGGCCTGTATTGGAGGAATCCATACAGTTAATGGTAATTATAAAAATGCTTTTACAAGCTTTAATATGGCATTGGATTTAGATGTCAATAATAATGTCAAGTCCTATATTTATGCTGAATTGTCTAATTTGTTGAGAAAACTTGGCTATTCAAAAGAGTCCATCTCTATTTTAAAAGCTACTACATCTATTTGTACCAATGAAAAACTGAAATGGAGAATCAATAGTCTTTTAGGATTATGCTATAAATTTATTAATCATGATTTATCTTTGGAATTATTAGCTATATCGGCTAAATATTATAAAGAGAATAATGAATATTTTCGATATGCAAATACACTTAGAAACATTGGAGATTTATATCTAAACCAATATGATTTTAAATCTGCAACCGATAAATATAATCAGGCAAAAATAATAGCTAAAAAACATAGCTTAATTCAAATTGAATATGAAATTTTAAATGATGAGGGTTGGTTAGAAATACAGAAAAAAGAATATGGCAAGGCTCGATCCTTATTTTTAGATTTAATTAAGCAAGAATTACCTCCTTATCACTTAAGTTTAGCTTTGCAAAATCTTGGTTACTTAGAATTTGAGTGTGGTAATTATCACAGTGCAATTAATTATCACAGTCAATCGCTTCAACTTAATTTGAAATATGATATGCGCGATATGGCATTTGAAGATTATTATAAACTTGGTTATGCCTACGAAAAATTAAAGGAAGAGGGTTTGGCTTATCATTTTTATTCACAAGGTTATGCATTATTGCAAACCGAAATAGATTTGGGATTACCGATACTAGGTTATCGGAAAACCGTTGTGAATTCTTATATTGAGTTTTTATCTAATAATCAAAAACTTCCCTATGTTAACTCGAATAATGAAGCACTAAGATTTGTCATTGGCAAGACTATGAAAGAAATACGGGATGTCTTTCACAAAGCGCTACTTACCATGCATATACATAGGCACAAAAACGCCCCTGTCCTTTGTAAAGCATTGGATTTTGATACCAGAACATACTTCTTATATCAAAAGAAATTGAATTTAAAACGTGGACAATATAACGATGATCTATTCAATAGCCAATACTTCAGACAGTATATCGAAGCCCTTCAGCCCTATACTTGGCGACAGGCCAATCAAAGATTTGAAGAAGATCTATTTACATTTTTACTGGAAAAATATCAACACAACAAAAAGAAGATCGCTGAAGTATTGGATGTATCTTATCCTCAAGTTGTGATGAAAACTGTCGAAAAAAGAACGTAAAGATTAATTGCTGTACAAATTAATCTGAGCTAGAGCTGTAATTACCGCTGTTTCAGAGCGTAGTCGCCGATTCCCTAAATTTATAAAATTCGCATCTTTAAGCAAAGCTAGCTCCTTTTTAGAAAAATCCCCCTCCGGTCCGATAAGTAATAATATTTTTGTTTCGGTTTTTAATATTTCCGGTACAATATCAATCACAGAAGCACCGGACTCATGACACACTAAAATTGTATAGCCGGGATATTTTTTAAGCAACTCATTCAAATTTCTTAGTCTAGAAATAGCCGGAATAATACTCCGGCCAGATTGTTTTGCCGCTACTTTAGAAATTTTTATTAATCGCTCAAGGTTAATAGCACGTTTTATGCATTTATCCAATACTAATGGTATAATTTCATTTACTCCGCCTTCTGTTGCTTTTTCAACAACAAAATTCATTTTATCTTTCTTCAGTATTCCAATACCTAAGCTAATCTGAATTTTATTTTCTCCGTATTTTGGAAATACTTCAAGAATATTTCCACTGACTAAATCATTTTGTATATTTTGAATTATTCCCAAATATGCACTCCCAACACCATCAATTAACCAAATTTCAGTTCCAATCTGTTTTCTAAGAACTTTTATTAAATGATGTGACTCCTGTGAACTTAGGAAAAATTTACTCACTGAAATATTATGAGGATCAACAAAGAAAAATATTTTATCGGGCATTATGTCTAACGATGAATTGAGAATGATAGCACAGTTCCGTTTAAATCATTATAATTACTAATAGGACTGCTTAATGGAATTAGATCATAACTAAATTCAACTGAATAGTGAACTTTACCCGGTTGTCGAAATTCTACACCCACCGCAAT
Source organism: bacterium (assembly GCA_018812885.1). Taxonomy (GTDB): domain Bacteria; phylum Fidelibacterota; class Marinisomatia; order Marinisomatales; family JAHJCW01; genus JAHJCW01. The sequence continues at coordinate 2,447 of JAHJCW010000280.1, forward strand.
GTTCCCTCCATAAGTAAATTTACTATTAGCATTAAACCATCTTTCAAAAAATGACTTAACGTTTGCGTCAGCATTTAAAACTAGTACCGGACCTAACTTAGTAGAAATATAGGGCGAAAAATTGTTTGCTATTTTTCCTTCAAATGGATAATAATTAAGCACTCCAAACAGTGGGAATATTGCTAAGCTGATAGTGTTTTTATTTTCATATTGACCTGTATAATAATTATAAGATGGAATTTCCTCAGGTGGTCTTACATCAAGCCAACGTATGGTCGCCCCCAGTTTAATATTATCATAGCTTTTAATATGTCGATGGTAAAATATACCGGCACCACGGTCGCCGATATTCAAACCTATACCATGCTTAGTGCTGCTTATCTGTCCGAAACCTAGTGCTATTAGAACAATTATGAATATCAATTTTTTCATTGTTTAATTGGTGATTACAATTACCTTACCAATTTGATTACCGTTTTCTAAATATTTATGAGCTTCTTTTATTTCAGACATTTTAAAACATTTATCAATAAAAGGTCTAATATCACCCTTTCTATACATAGCTAACGCTTTTTCAAGTGATTTTACATTGCCCATTGTCGAACCGAGTATGGATTGTTGTTTATAAAATAACCGCCTAATGTCAAATTTTACTTCAGAACCGGTGGTTGCGCCACAGGTTACTACTCTTCCGCCCCTTCCCAATATCCGTAAACTTGTTTCCCAAGTCTTTGTTCCAACGTGTTCCACAACAACATCAACTCCTTGCTTATTTGTATATTCCTTCACAATTGCAATTATATCATCAGCTTTATAATTAACAATTATATCAGCTCCAAGTTTTTTAGCAAAATCTCCTTTTTGTGTGTTTCCGACAGTCGTTAGCACTTTACAACCTAACGCTTTAGCGATTTGAATAGCCATGCTGCCAACTCCGGATGAAGCTCCCCAAACAAATACTGTTTCTCCCTGTCGAATATTTGCCCGATCAATCAGCATTGCATAGGCCGTTTCAGCAACAAGCGGGAATGCAGCAGCTTCTTCGAAACTCATACCCTTAGGAATAATTCGCAGATGGTCGGCATTTATGGCCA
>JAHJCW010000281.1 GCA_018812885.1 bacterium
CGTTGGTTGCGTGATCTGATTTAACTTATCGTATACATAGCCATCTATCATCGCTTGAACATTTTTTGATACTGCATAACAATATCTATCGAAATCAGATGAGCCACGGAGTTGAATTCGTTCTGTTATCAAAAATTCTGCATCTTCCGGCGTTTCGTAAAAGTTATAGCGCAGATTAGTATCAATCGCGCGGATGGGCGTATCTTTGACTAGATCAGGAGTCATAACATTTATTAACCAATCGCCTTCTCCATCTTCAAAGCGCTCAAATCCGGCGGGGGAGATGAGCACTAGTTTGTGCACTCTTTCAGGAAAATTCAAAGCCATTGTCATAGCAATTTGTCCACCCATGGAATGGCCAGCAACTATAGTTTCATTAATACCAAGATTGTCCATTAATTCTGTCAGAACTGTTGCATAGAAGTCCATCGTATATTTATAGTGACCTTTATCGGATTTTCCATAGCCTGGTAGATCAATCGCAATAACGCGATAATTTCCAGAAAGAGCATCAATATTTTTTATCCAACCTTTAGCATATGTACCAAGCCCGTGAATTAATAAAATAGTTTGACTTCCACTACCCTCATCAATGTAGGCGACATTAATATTGCGAACTTTTGAATATTTAACCTCATAGCCATAATCAAGATCACTGTATTCCATAGGTTCTAATTTATAATAATGTGAAGTTGCACAACTTTGAATGCTCATCATAATTAGAGCTCCAAAAATTATTGTAAGTAAATATCTCATTTCTAACTCCTAAAACATAATCCATTTCATGGATAAAATAATTTTCCAAGGATCAACAGGGCGACCTTCTAATCCGCCATTAACTTGCTCTGAATCGAAAAAATCACCTAATGCCAAATAAGCAGCATGCAGTTCTAAATCCATGAATACGCGTGGTGAATAAACTATACCTGCATTAATTTCCGTACCAATAAAATTACCACCCCCATAAGGGGCAATCGGAGCAATAGCTGTAGCAACTGCTGAAGTTGCACGTAGTTTATATGGAATTATATCATATGATCCATGGAGTACGCCCGCAGCAAGTCCTAATCCGATGTTTTGAATATCAACTACTGCAGCATTAAATCTGTTAACAACATCACCGTGCGGTAGCAATAAATAACAACCATGACTAAACCATACTGCACCGGGTGAGGTCCAATTATTGCCGGTTAGGATTCCGGTATATTTTCCATCACGAATATTGGCAGTATCACCGGTTGTGAACATTAGATCCAACGAAATCATATCATTAATATTTTTTCCGTATTTGTAGGCTGTTCTAAGATTAGCTGCATAACCATTTATTTTAACATCATGAGATTCAGAAACAGCTTTCCCAAAATTCGTTAATACAAAACCGCTATATCCAAAACGTCCTTGATGAAGTAATGGATTCCCATGAAAATGAGTACCAAGCCAAAATATATCGGCATTATAAGTTTCAGAACCAAAATTAAAATTCGCAACTCCATTGTAACTTGCGAGACTAGAATTTAACCCTTGTCCCAATATTGATACTCCTCCTTCTCCGCCAGCACTTTGACTGCTTCCATCATCATTGAGGTACCATAGATTAAATCCAATAGAATTGAAAATATCAATATCATATTCATAATCTAATTCATACAATATAACATCATCGTCTTGGTCTACATTATTTTCATACAATTGGTAAGCACCTGCTTTAATCCTTTGATTGGGTTTAAAAAAATAGTGGGCGGCAATTCCTGACGCATCTGAACCAAACAATGCTAATCGGTACCCGGTATTTACCAAGTCGGCAGTGCCGGTATAATAAGGTACACGAATATTATCATATAATCGCAGTAGTCCTGCGTTTATATATAACTTCTTACTTGGATTGAATTCCATAAATAAATTTTGAGTCTGTATATTGACCGCATCAGCGCCAAAGGCTCCACCAAAATTACCTCCTGCGCTATAATTGCCGGTACCGAGTGTCCAGTCAATTTCAAAAGACATTCGGATTTTTGCCCATCCATCAAATAAGCGTGGTGAGTAAGTAAGCATACCTAAAAATCTCTGTTCTCCAAAACGTGCAAAATTATCATTCATGGTATACGTTGTATTTCCACCAAAAAGTCTACCAACTACTTGTCCCTTAAAAAATTCATTCTCAGGAGCGTAGTTTACAAGTTCATAACGCATTAAATAATATCCGATGAATTTTAACTCTTGGGGATTTGCCAATTCCTTTTCTTCTTCAAAATCAGCCATAGTTTGACCGAATGTAATTGATGAAATAAATAATAGCAGTAATAATAATATGATTAATTTTTTCATGATGTTCCTCATGATTTTAATATCAGTTTGATATGAGTCTCAAGAGACTCTCAAAGAAAATGAGAGTCTCTTGAATTAATAGTGCTACCCTTAGTTAACTTTTCTATATGTTTGAATCAATTGAGCTCCCCAAAATGGGGCTTGTCCAAATCCACCAGCAACTGTAGCTGGAACGGCTCCAATGTCGGGAACTGTTTGAACGGCTTCTAATCTTAAAACATCATCAATAACTTCAATAATGCCTTCTTGTTCAAAGGCGGGATAAGTAGCAGCAAAATAATGTATATCTCCCTCGGCAGATTTAGTTATGACATAAGTTGCTTGACTAGCTGTCCATCCGGCACCAATCGTATGAGTATCAAGTGTTAAAGTATTGTCATCTTTAAATTCTACAATAATAGAATCATTTAAGAAATATGTAGCTAATACTGGTGCCACATCTGCTCCGGCACTTAACCAAGTACCAATCCAAGCATCGACTTCATTATCTTTATCATCATTTTTACTATCTTCACAACTTACTAATAGCATTAAACCTAAAAGAGCTATTAATACGAATTTGAGTAACTTCATGGGATTATTCTCCTTTTGTTTTGTTATGATGGATATTTATTAAATCCATCTTGTTGATTTTTCCTGCTTCATTTCTTGGTAATTCCTCGATAAATGAAACATATTTGGGAATTTTATATTTTGCCAATTTACCTTTGCAATAATTTATAATATCATCATCTGCTAATTCGGATTTGGCGATTTGAACAATAAAAGCTTTACCGACCTCTCCCCACCGTTCATCCGGAACACCTATTACGGCAACCTCTTTTACTGAGGGGTGTGTAACTATAAATGCTTCTACTTCAGCCGGATAAACATTCTCTCCGCCACTAATGAACATATTTTTCTTTCTGTCCACAACATACACATAATCTTCATCATCAACTTTGACCATATCTCCGGTATGAAACCAGCCATCAGTTAATGCTGTTGAAGTCTCATTTGGTTTATTCCAGTATCCGGGAGTGACTACCGGAGATTTAAGCCATAATTCACCAACTTCATTCGGTTGGCATTCTTTTCCGGCATCATTAATAATTTTAGTTTCAACATAGTAATTGGGGAATCCTATTGATCCTTTTTTACGAATCGCATCGTCATGGTGTAATGAAAAACAATTTGGTCCAACTTCTGTAAGTCCATAGCCTTGTCTAATATATATTCCTTTTTTATGCCAGATATTAATTAGAGGAATTGGCATTGGAGCGCCTCCTACAATGGCATATCGTACTGAAGACAGATCAACTTTATCAAAATAAGGAGAGTCAGCTATCATTTGAAGCATAGTCGGTACACCGAAAAATAATGTTGTTTTCTCTTTCTCCATTAGTTGTAAAATTAAGTCAGGATCAAATTTTGAAAGCAGAGTATGAGAAGCCCCATGATGTAAAAATGGAGTGAATAGTACGTTCCAACCTCCCGTATGGAAAAATGGCGCATAACTTTGAGTATGGTCGGCGGATGTAAGATCAAGTCTTAGAGAAGTATTAATTGAATTCCAAAATAACATCTTATGAGTAATTATAGCGCCTTTTGGCAATCCGGTTGTTCCAGCTGTATAAAGAATCATAACTATATCATCTTCTGAAATAATTTTTTCAGTAGTAATTGATTCTGTTAACAAAGTATCCGTGAGGAAGGGGGTAGTTGATTCGATTTTGATTTTCCGCATAGATTTTGTTATTGACTTAATGTTGGCTACGGTTTTATCAAAATCTGATTCATAAATAAATAAAGTTGGATTAGCATCGCTAATCAGAACATCCAGTTCACGAGGAGTAAGCCTATAATTGAGTGGTACAATTATTGCACCCAACTTTATACAGGCTAATAAGATTAATACATATTCTGAACGATTTTTAGAATATACTGCAATCCTATCGCCCTTTTTGATTTTATTGGTTTTTTCTAAATATCTTGTAAAGGCATTAGTGCGATTATTGAAATCTGAATAAGTCCAATCAATTTTACGATCATACTCGCGCAGAAAAAGACGGTTTGGCGTATATTTAGACCACTTTTGTAAACAATCAAACTGATTATTTATCATTATTGGTTTCCTTTGTCAGTTTCAATAATAATCCACCAACAATAAGGGAGATTAATATTGCCATACAAGCTGCTACACCGGGATTCTCGCCACTGGATTGTGAAAATGGAATTCCTATTTTACCATAGTACATTGTGAAATGAACAATTATCGCTGAAAACGATGCTGCAATCGGTACAATTTTAGAAACTGACTTAATGAACATCCCAAATAAAATAGGTACAAAAGCTGCAGCAAAGTAAGCGTACACACCATTCTGAGCAAAAATTGCAACACTTAGCTTTGGATTTATTAGCTGATCATAAGACAATACAATTGCAGCAATTGCCAGTAACACAATTACAATTTTATTAATAAAGATTTTTACCTTTTCAGGATTTTTACTTTTGCTAATTAATGTTTTTCCAAAAATTGGATCGATGATATCAGCAGTTATTGTAGTTGAAATTGATTGAATCAATCCTTCTAAAGTTGATAAACCAGCGGATATCAAACCCATCACAACTATCAATCCAATAAATACGGGAAATTCTGCAACAACATAAGCTGAAAGGATTCCATCCATTTTTAATGGTAAACCATTCACAGTTAAATTAGGAAAGGTCAATCGTGCATATAAACCGGTGATAACGACTAAAAAGAAGATAATCTCAGTAATTACTCCAGTGATAAGGTAGCGATTGATATCCTTGTCAGTTTTTAATAATAATGATTTTGTTATGATATGTGGTTGGCAAACAATTGCAACCCCCACTACAATTTGTGCAAATATGATCTCAAAGTAATCACGAAATAGAAAACTAGTACTGTTAGTTGTTTGTATTAAGTTTGGATCAATAGTGCGTAGCTTATCCAAGAATCCGTGTATGCCATTACTGAAGTGTTCATACCCAGAACCTAATAGAATGAATGCTACAATTAACATTAAAATTGCTTGAATGGTATTTGTGTACACCATTGAATTGGCGCCACCGAACATCATATATCCAAAAATAAATACAACAATTCCTATTAAAATATTTAATTCATTGACATTTAATGTTTTAGATAAGATTTTTACTAAGCCAACAACTATTAAAACAATAAATGTAATTAAGAGAAGGGATAAAAATGCAAAAAATAAGGAATACCCTGAACTTTTATAACGAGTTCCCATCCACTGTGCCATTGTAATTGCTTTTACATTCGAACCATGTTTTCTGAATCCCTTTGTAAGCACAACTAAAGATATCAGTGCAGCAGTGGGTAAGATAAATGCATATGATATTACCGCACTAATTCCATACAGAGCGATAAAACCCGGATTGATGATAAACGTAGCTGCGCTAGTCATCGATGCCGCTAAAGCTAACCCAACTGCAATAGGAGAGAAGGTAATATTACCTACAGCATAATCGGAGATATTTGATATTTTACGCGCGCCATGAACTACGAAGAATAGAATAACAACCATATATGCGATTATCACAATCCATCCAAGAGTGACAAGATTTATTGAAGCAAATGTATTCATAATGTTACTTCCTTTTACCACTTGAAAACAGCAGTGGCGAAAGCCAAACCGCCGCCGGAGCCCATAAATACAATAAGGTCACCCGGTTTTATCTTTCCGAGACCATCCGCTTCCGCGAGAGCCATTGGAATGCAAGCCGAACCGGTATATCCGTATCTATCCATCACGGTGTGTGTTTTATCCATTGAAAGGCCAAGATTTTCCATGGTTTCACGAATGCTGTTAATGTTGATTTGTGTGAGAAATATCATATTTATATCGCTCACATTAAATCCAGACCCGATTACAGTCTCCGTCACCATTTTTGTCCATGTGGTTGGATTAATTTCTTTTGGAAACTTTTTAACAAATTTTAACTGATGATCATGATTAGCTATAGCAGTATCACTGATCGGTGTTTTAGTTCCTCCGGCATAGATACCCATCCAATCAGCATATTGTCCTTTGGTATGTAATTTTGAACCCTGCCAACCGCGGTTTTCAGTGGTGGATTGAAGTATAACACCTCCGGCACCATCGGCAAACAAAGTGACGGTCTTTTTATCTTCCATATTAAGATATTTTGACATGGCATAAGCGCCGATAACAAGGATATTATTA
>JAHJCW010000282.1 GCA_018812885.1 bacterium
CCCGTAGAGGTGGAGCCAAATTGTGTTTAGCAAAAGTTCGAGCACGTTTTGGCTCGATGCCCCGTTAAAGCGAATTTTATATTTTAATTTAATTATTAACAATTTGGTTTAGCGCCTTCGTTAAAGCACATTTACTTTGGATCGGGAGTCCCGTTTTTCGGGACGAAGATACATAGTTCCGCTTTAGCGGAAGGTGCTTGAACATCCTAATACACGCATTGAGTATATTACGGATATTTTCGTTATAAACGTATTGCGTATATCCGGCATATAGATAACTCAGTTTAATAGGAAAAACCTCCGGGAATATTCATTGATTTAAAAATAGCATCCATAATACGTTCAGAAAGTTTAGCATATCTTTCCTGTTGTTTTTTAGTCCACTTTGTTACATTTTGTAGCTCTTTTGCGTTATCTCCCATTTCTTCGATTATTTTGTTCATTTCGTCAGAGTCTTCGTCCGTGAATTCACCATCTGCTATTTTAGATTCCCATTTTTCTACTACTTGTTCATAGTCATCTAGAAAATTATCTACTCTTTGTTGATCGGATTTGCCACAGCTGATCATTAACATAATCAATAGTAAAATGGTCCCTTTTATGATGTTTTTCATTTAATCTAATCCTTATATTTATTTTGTACCAACTGCTGGTTCTTTAAATAGTTTGGTGGTTATTAATTCTATAAGAAAACCATAAATAGCTCCCATTAAAAATGTCCCGAACATTATGCCCGGTTGATCCATTACCGGTATGGCCATAGGAATACTTCCGATTAATCCGATTACTATTCCGTGTAGCCACCAGTTTAATCTGATAGCGCTAATACCTACCGTAAAACCCATCAAACCGCGACTGAAAAAAATAATTAATTTGGTATTATTATCAATGGGATTTGGACCTGAACTAGCTAAGTACATGCAGACCAGCCCAAAAATAAAACCGCTGATTGTGGCAATTATAACACGTTTGGTTGTTAACATAGTATGCTCCTTTTATTTTTAACTGAATAATAATTTACGTATAATTTATTTTAAATTGAATTTATGGTATTTATTCGCTTTTTCATTAGTTTTTGTTTTTCAGTAATTTTACGGCAGTTCCATACGCCAAAAGTTCAGCAGATCCTGCCATAACCGATGAAGTCGTATAACGCACACATACAATACCATCCGCGCCTAATTCTTCTGCTTGAGCAACCATCCTGTCATAGGCTTGTTCTCTCGATTCAGCCAGCATTTTCGTATATTCAATAATCTCGCCTCCAATAAGTGTTCTTAAACCGGCCATAATATCTTTCCCGATGTGCCTAGCCCGAATAGTGTTCCCCCTAACCAATCCTAGAGTTTTGCTAATAGTGTAATCAGCAAATTCGTCTTGAGTCGTTATGAGCATTTTTATCTCCTATTTATCTATTGTTTCTGAATAATGGTCATCTTCCTTATTTTCCAATCGGTCTTTTATGACCTTGGCAAATAAAAATCCTATTCCTAAAATTGCAATCAATCCGATTATTCCAATCGGAAAAGCCGCAACCACTCCAATGATTATGGCTACAATCCAACATATTGCAGCTATTCCTAATAGTATATAACCAATGTTTTCCATACAACCTCCTGTATTTTAAAATTGTTTAAATATGGCACTTAATTTCAGATTATGTCGGGAATCCGTTTGTATCATATAGATAATCTAATTCAAATCTTTTGAGAATTTCTTGAGATTTAGTAATCTCAATTTTATTAAATGTTTTTTTCCATTTTTGAACATTTTCGGTAGGGTTCACAGTGAAATCAGTTTGCCTATAGTTAGTTATAGATGGTTTTTTAATTTTATCTAAAATCTTTGCTCCATCAAACCTCTGACTTATATACGAAAATATGTCACTAAGCGTTTCTTGAGGGTGCAGAAGTATATTTTCATAAAAAACGATTTTATAATCCGCCCTACTAAGTTGTTTAAGAGGTACATGATACAAAACACACCATAAATATAATAACTGTGATATATAATCAGTTGTATCAATATATTTCAGACTGTTTTTAACTATTGGAAAATCATCTAATAATTGTTTTTGTTCTATAATTCTGTCAAAGTCACTGGTTTTTCCGCCCGCCTCAATTCCCCATCCCAAATTTTTATAAGAATCTATGACAGCTAGGGGGTGACGTATTAATAGCAGGATTGGCATTCCGGGGCGGATGTTGCTGAGCCATTTCAACATTAAATTTGCTCGAATATCTTTTATAATTCTCTTATTGGTGACTAAACGGTTTTTATTGACATCTGTCCATTCACTTTTAAATTGGCCGGAAAGTATAGTTTTTGCAGACTTTGTTAATATAGAGTCTTGGTAATTTGGATTTAAATATTGGAGATATTTAAAGGATGAGGAAATTTTAACTTTATATGGTAAAAATGGTTCAAATATATCTCTATAATTTTGTTTATAGTTGATCAATTCGGATAGCCAAGTCGTCCCACTTCTTCCCATTCCAGCTATGAATATCGTAGATTTGTTACTACAATCCATGTCAATAGAATGTTTTTTTAATCTGTTTTTGATTCTATATTGTAGTTTCATTAATAATTTATATGCAATTTATTTTTGTTTTTGTAATACTTTAAGAACCACACCATTAAATGCAAAATAATATTTTTCAATTTCTTTTAATGGTAATCCCTCTAATAAATTATTTAGTCCGTTATAAGCAACATATTCTTTATAATGTTCATAATGATCATCCCCGGCTCGAGATTCGATAAATACGATTCCTTTTCTTGCTAATAAAGATGTGTTACTATTTATTGAAAAATCTACAATAATCAAATGACCATTTTTCTTGGTTAATCGAATCATTTCGTTTATTATCTTTTTGGCCGATGAATTGGATTTCTCGTGTAGCGCAAATGTAGTCATCGTCATATCAAACGATTCGTTGTTAAAAGTAATATTTTCAGCATCCTGCTCATGACACTTCACTTTAATTTTGCCAAACTCAGCTATTACTAACATTGCTTTTGATAAATCAACTCCTGTTCCATCTACGCCATGTTTTTTAAGTAGCTTAAGTTGGTTTCCTGTTCCACAACAGACATCTAAGATAGTTTTGTATTTATTGCGGATTACAATTTCAAGGACTTTTTTTCTTATCCGCCACACAAAAAGGTGTAAAAATTTATCATAATATTTTGCAGATTTGTATTCGTCTTCCATATTAGTCAGTTACGAGTCCTTTTTGAAATAGTAAGGTTAATAATCCAATAATAATATAAATAATTCCAATCGCTATAATGGCAAATTTAATCGATGCAAAATAATATGCGATCATAAGGAATATACTGTTATTTGAACCAAGTAATAATTTTATTAATGCAATATTTTCAATAGCATCAAATAACGCAGCAACAAATTGTAATTTGGCTATCAATAGTCCGGTTTTATACATCCAATTATTTTTATTGATATATTTTTTGGCTATCAAATAACAGGCTGTAGCAAAGAAAATTGCATATACTACCAAGAATAGAAAGTCTATTCCCAAACTTAAACCGGCATTGACTTTAGCATTCAAGTCCCACGAAGAAATTATAGAAACAGACGTATCAATTTCCTTGGCTAATTCAAAAGATATAATACCTCCGGGAGCATTTTCTGTTATTAATGATTTATCAAAATATCCTAATACGAGAAAAAGAATAATTGTTAATATTCCAGTAATAACTGATATAAATTTTGGTTGAATATTCTCAACCCATCTGAATTGATTGGATGAATCTTTTATCATATTAAGAATCTAAACGATTTTCTAAGGTGATTCGGGATAATTATTTTAATAAAAGTAACTTCTTAGTTGTGGTTTTTCCATTGGCTTTCAACTGATAAAAATATACGCCCGATGTTAATTGGTTTCCATTAAATGTATACAAATGTTGACCCGCAAATTGTTTTCCACTATATAATAATTTTTTTATTTTTCCATCTAAGTCGAAAAGAGTTAATTCTATTTCAGTTTCTGTAGATAGTTCATAAGAAATAGTAGTAATTGGATTAAATGGATTCGGATAATTTTGAAATAATTTAAACGAAGTTGGCAAGTAGGTTTCATTATTTACATCTGTTTTTAGGAAGATGGTTCCTTGCAGCCAGAAATTGAAATCGGTTGGATCATATCCATAGGTAGCATCATTCCACCAGATTGACCAATTTTCCATTTCAGCTTCACTTGTAACAGCATCATGATCATAAGCAGCTCCGTTTAAATACCCACCGTTATTATCCCTTATAATGAAGGAATTATATTGATGAGTATCTAATGCGCCAGCAAGATAAGCAGTGAAAATCAATGTAGTATCAGCTCTAACGTTTAAATTAATATTGGTCCAGGTTACCCAACCACCGGAAAAAGTATCGGGCAAATCCAATTGTTCAGTTTGTATTAATGTACCGGATATATCCCGAATATTTAGTATTAGAGTTACTGCATGACCTTGATATTCCGGGTTTTCACAATAATCAAATGGATTGGTCAAATTGAACGAAAAACTATTTAATATGATATCGGATTCAATTAAAACACTTTGACCGGCTCCTAAACTTCTTAGACCGACTCCGATTCTATTATCACCGCCAAACCATTTGTCTCCTGCTCCTTCCTCAAATTTGATCTCATAATTTTGGGCTATTAAAAAATTACATAATAGAAAAATAGTTACTAAAAAGTATTTGGGCACACTACCAATTTTCATAAAGTAGATTGATTTGGAAAAAGGATTGTAGCATTTCATTTTTCTCTCCCTCTGTTATTTTATAAGATATGATACACTGAATTTTAGTTATAAGTAGATGTTTTTATCAAATTATTATTGAACAGCAGGAACTATATAATTTGCTATTAAGTCCAAAGCAGAGCGTTCATTAGTGTCGGCAGTATCCCAACCAACATAGGCATTGGAATTTGTAGCTACAATCATATTTAATTCAGGGAAATTAACAACAAACTGACCGCCATGACCAATTGCTAAAAATACTTTGTATCCTTTGATCTTGCCTAACCACCACAGATATCCATATCCTCCATCGTGTAAATCACCCCAACTCCAACCGGATTGTGGCATACGGTTTTTTAAGGATTCTTTAACCCAATCATGAGGTACGATTTGTATCCCATTAATTTCACCATCGTTTAGATATAGATAACCCAATACTGCCATATCACGAGTGGTGAAGAACATATTATTCCCGCCAAAATAGACGCCTTCCGGACTTTGTTTCCAATCTTGTATTGTAATACC
>JAHJCW010000283.1 GCA_018812885.1 bacterium
ACTGTTTTTGAAATTGGTTCATAAGGTTTGTAGGAATACGCGAAATTTCAAAACCTTTGGTCATTCGTAATCCAAAACCGATTATCTCATTTATTTTATCGATTTCTGTAATCTTATCAACAGTTTCAAGCGGTGATTGTCCATTTTCTAATAATGAAATATATTTATCTAAATTGCGGTAATTATTCCATCGTTTCTTTCCATCATAACCATGTGCGGAGGGACCAAATCCCAAGTAAAAATCATTATCCCAATAGTGTAAATTGTGTAAACATTCTCCGTTTGGTTGGGAGTAATTTGATATTTCATATTGTGCATAATTATTTTTACTTAATATATCCAAAGTAATGGAATTAAACTCCTGATGTAATTCATCAATCGGCATTATCACTGATTTATTATTGACCAATTCAAACAATTTTGTATCATGTTCTACTGTCAATGAATAAGCAGAAATATGTTCTGGATTTAATTTTACTAATGTTTCTAAATCATCTTGCCAATCTTTTAATGATTGACCGGGGATGTTGTAAATTAAATCACAATTAATGTTTTCAAAACCGGCAACCCTCGCTGATTGGAATGTTCTAAAAACATCCTCAGCAGAATGAATCCGTGATAAAAATTTGAGCAATTCAGATTTGAAAGATTGGACACCAATCGATAATCGGTTTATCCCGAGCGAATAAAAATCTTTTAGTTTTTCTTCTGGAGCTTCGCCGGGGTTTACTTCAATTGTGAATTCTTTGACATTGCTCAAATCATATTTATTATTCAATGCGGATATTATTTTTTCTATATGATCTGTATTAAGTAAGCTAGGTGTTCCACCGCCAATGAATATTGTGTCAAAAATCAATTTTGACGTATCAACCGAGCATGTCTCAATTTCGCGGATTAATGTTGTAACAAAATGTTTTATCTTATCATTCTGACCGGCGACTGAATAAAAATCACAATAAATACATTTTGCTTTGCAAAATGGAATGTGTATATATATTCCCGATGTGTGCATAATGTAAATTACGGAATATTATAATCAGAAGAATTAGAATGGATTTCCGCCTTCGCGGGAATGACAATATTATTATTCAATCTTTAGAATATTAAAAATATGAAAGTAATTTTGCTGTATTAAATAGAGGGAAAAATGTTCACAAAAACGGTAAGCAGATTTATTATATTATTTTTCATCATCAGTTCAATTGCATTTTCTCAAACCGGGAAATTGAAAGTTGGATTCGATATTGATGACACAACCATATATTCCGAGCGCGCCTTTGTTGACGCTCCAAAAACTGAAAGCGGTGGTACGGATTATTCATGGATAAACACTCATGATAAAGATTATTCATTATTAATTGATCCGGTTATTACTCTTATTAAGTATTTCCGCGCACATGGCCACGAAGTGTTTTTCATTACTGCTCGTCCCGGTGTAAATGGTGATAGCGTGGCAGTTTTCCTTTCTAAAAACCTAAATTTTAATGTAAAAGTAGACAGTAATCTATTTTTCTCGCCTAAAGAATATGTTGATGGATTTAAGTACACTACCAAACATCGCATTATGGAACAACTCGATATTGATATCTATTACGGAGATTCCGATACCGATATAATTGCCGCCATCAAAGCCGATGTTCACCCGGTACGCATTGTACGAAGTGATGCTTCTATTCAAGAATATGGTGGAAATTATTTTGGTGATACCCAAGATGGTGAAAGTGCTGAAGCACCATTTAGTAGAAAGGACCTCAAATATTTCTATAAAGCTAAAGTTGGCATTTTCGGTGAATCAATTTATCCGATTATGTGGAAGCCGTAATCTTGTGGATTATAATAATAAATTAAAATACCAAACAATAAACTCGTAAACGCCTATGAAAGCACCAACTTCGTAAGGCAAAAACGATAATAATTTTAGGGTCATGACTAGAACGCGAAAGATAAAAGGCTGTAAGTTTCTGTATGACAATGAGAAACAAATATGTTAAGCGTTCCCGAATTTCTGAGAAGAAATTTAAGCAATTGGTTAAGCTGTTTTCTTTGGATTTGGACGCGGTCCAAATCAGTGAACTTTCCCACCTTAACCGTAATACCATTAACAGCTATATCAAAACCATGCGAACTAGGATCGCAGAGTTTTGTGAAGTTGAGTCTCCTTTCCATGGTGAAGTAGTCCCGATTAAATCGGGATGGAGCAAAGAGAGTCAAGGGTAAGCGTGGACGTGGCGCCAGTGGCAAAACAATTGTATTTGGAATATTCAAGCGGAATGATAAAGTTTACACCGAAATTGTCCCTGATGCTAGACGGAAAACACTTCAGGATATTATACGCGGGCGTGTAGATTAAACAGTTATATATTCAGATGGCTGGCGTGGCTACAATGGATTGGTTGATTTGGGATACAAAAAACATTTTAGAGTCCATCATGGAAAGAACGAATTTGCTAGCGGAAAGGCTCATATTAATGGGATTGAAAGCTTCTGGGGTTACGTAAAAACCCGGCTGTCTAAGTTCCGTGGTATCCATAAAAGTTCATTCTATCTCCATTTGAAAGAAAGTGAATTTAGATTTAATTATAGGCATGAAAATATCTATCAAACTATGCTCAAAATCTTTATAAATAAACCGCTCAACTAGTCTTGACCCTAAATTTTTAATATATGTTGGAACTGTTAACCGAAACCCCGTTTTCAATCAACGATAACTCCATCTCTCAGCTTAAATAATTTATCACTTAAATCTGCAATCTCTAAATCGTGAGTAACCTGAATGACTGTGGTATTTTGCTTTTCATTGATCTTCCTTAAAAGCCGAATAATTTCATGACCCGTTTTAGTATCGATATTGCCTGTTGGTTCATCAGCTAATATCAGCGATGGTTTTTTAACGATAGCTCTGGCTATGGCTACCCGCTGCCTTTCGCCGCCGGAAAGCTCGTTAGGATAATGATTTGTCCGATGAGAAAGCCCAACCTGATCCAATGCTGCTCTAGCATTCTGCAAACAGATCTTTTTGCTTTTTCCAATAAAGCGCATCGCAATGGCGACGTTTTCAATTGCAGTGAGAATGGGATTTAAATTAAAATTCTGAAATATAAAGCCAATCTTCTCCGCTCTAATTCTGGTCAATTCCCTTTCAGTAAAACCTTCTATATTTCGGCCTTGGAGTACTACTTTACCTTCTGATGGAACATCAATACAGCCGATAATATTTAGCAGACTGGATTTCCCCGATCCTGAGGGACCAATGATGGAATAGTAGAGCCCGGCTTCTATCCCAAGATTTATTCCTCTTAAAGCCTCAACGATTGTTTTCCCTAAGTGATACTGCTTTTTGACATTTCTTATAGATATAATATTATTCATCTTTTGCCTCCTTTACTCATATCTCAACGATTCAACAGGAAGAATCCGGCTTATTCTAATTGCCGGGATAATTCCCGAAACAAGAGTCAACACAACCGCCAGCGGCATATATTTCAGAATGTGCCAAAAGTTAAAAAGATTCTCCAGTAAAAAATATCGCAGCACAATGCCGGAAATAAGACCACCCAGGACACTTCCTACTGCGCTAAGGATAAAGATCTCCCAAAGTATTGAGCTAATGACTATCTTATTGCTGGCGCCGATAGCCCGAAGAACTCCGATTTCCCTGGTTCGTTCCTTAATAGTAATGAGCATTACAGTCAATATCAGGATAGCAGCGCCCAGAATTACCACCGTACTAATAGCGCCGACCATCTGCTCAAACAGCTTAATGCCTTCTTCTGCATTTCGAGAAATGGTATCATCGGTGACCAGGTTTAATTTGGGATACTTCTGTCTGATATCCTCAATAATGTACTGTTTATCATCAATCCTTTGGGGAAAGAGAATCACTGAAGAGATAAATTCCTGTTTTTCTAAGATTTTTTGTGCAATACTCAGCGGAATAATAAGCGAGTTATTAACTACTTTATCGCTAGAAGGCTCAAGAAAACCGATAACCGTAAAATTGGTATCCAATAGCTTAAAGCCGCCGCCAATATTGAATTGTTTCCTTTGCTTTCCTTCAAGAAACTGCTTTGCCTGGTGTCCCATAATAATCGGCAGTTCGAATATTGAGTTGGAGAAATTAGCGCTTCCGAAAGCTGCCCGGGTTTGATGACTGATGCTTCCGGTAAACGCCGCTTCTTTGCCGATTTCAACACCAGTAATGAGTAGTTGTGGCGGTTCATTGGGAT
Source organism: bacterium (assembly GCA_018812885.1). Taxonomy (GTDB): domain Bacteria; phylum Fidelibacterota; class Marinisomatia; order Marinisomatales; family JAHJCW01; genus JAHJCW01. Next base: position 4,230 of record JAHJCW010000283.1, read on the forward strand.
AAGGCGGCGGTTCAATCTGCCAATAGATCACTTTTCCTGAGATGGGATCCTGGATGTCGTCTCTGTTCAAGATTTCATCAGCCAGTGATTCTTTTAAGTTGATGCTTGCTGTGGGGTAATTAATCCCTGCTAACATCGATTGCACCATAATTTTCCCTACACCAGCCGACGCATGCTCATGCATCACTCTCTTCTGGTAGGATACAATTCCTGAAATTACGATAACTAAATTAATCAAAACCATAATGCCAATTATTGTCAACACGCTTCGTGTCTTACGCTTCAGAATATTTTTTATCGCATAATCAAACATATTAATACCTCCTTAAATCAATCTAATTTCTTATCAATTTCCTTCTTCACCTGCTGAGCAAATAGGTTTTGAGCGTTGCCTTTTAATACATCTTTTATAATTTCAAATCCTTGATGATAGTTTTTCTCTTTGTAATATGCCCTGGCCAAATAGACCTGAACGTCTTCATTGTCGGGAAAATCTTTATTCAGTTCGATAAAGGCTTGCAGTGCTTTTTTAGTATCGCCGCCGAAAAATCCTGGCGATTCTAAAAAGGCAACTGCGTCCATAAAACGGGATAGAAAATGTTCAGAGTTTAGTTCTTTGATAGTTTTTAAATCCATTTGAGCTTTAGGACCATATTTTGCACCATTAATCCAACTAAAGCCCGAAAGAAGCTGATAGACCATGCCGCGATATGCAATAGCTTCTAACGAATCAGGATTGGATTTTATTGCTTTAGTAAAAACTTCTACGGCTCGATTTCCAAATTCTGTTGACTTTTTCTTATCACCTTCAACATAATGGATAAAGTGTATTCTTTGCAGAATAATACCCTCCTGTAGGAGATATCCATAGTTTTTATTTTCAGGAATTACTCTTAATATATTCAGCGCGCTGTTTAATGCTGCAATATCATAATTATTTTTCCCCTTTTCATAGAGAGTCTTGATTGTTTCAGAATTGTTTGCGAACAGACTCTGTTGCAAAAAGAAAACTATTAATAATAATTCCATTAACTTGAAAATTCGATTAACTTTTGACATTGGTCTTTCCTGTTTTTTTATTAAATAAATAAACGATATTAGTTTTTCGTTTCCACATAGATAAAAAAATTATTGTAAAAGTTTTGAAATTGAATTTATCACTTCATCTTCAACTTTTAATTCAGGATTTGAATTCACTAAATTCATTGCTTCCGAGATGATGCCGTAAATAAAGCGTACGTTCATATCTACGTTTGCCTTTGGAAATTCGCCTTTTTCTATTCCCTGTTGAATCAATTTCTTAATCAATTCACCATAGGCATCCTGAAACGCCATTCGTGCAATTTCATATTTATATTTAAATTCAAAAGCATCATTGCCTTGTTTAAGCCACTTGCGAGTCTCTGAAAAAATCATAAGAATCAGTTGTTTAATTTTTTCCTGGCAGGTAGAAAATTGTTCCAAATTTTTATCCATATTATTTCGAAATTGGCGGGCAATCTTACTAATGATATAATAAAATATCTTTTCTTTACTACTAAAATAATGATAGATTGTTTTTTTACTAATATTTAGTTCTTTCGCTATATCATCGACAGAAGTTTTTTTATATCCATAATGATTAAAATGCTGCTTAAAACACTCAGCAATTTGTTCTTTTTTTGAGTCAATCATTATCATCTATTACAATAATATGGAAACCATAATCGTTTATAGTGTTCAAAATAATAATTTTCCTAATAATTATCAAGTCCTTTTTTATTTTAATTTACTATGGATAAAAAATCTAGTGTAATTTAAATCAATTAACCCTCTTCATTTTCAGTAACATAACTAATAATTATTACGAATTATCATATCATATTTTTATATGTTATTTAAATAATTTCAATCAGTATAAAAATGGTAGCAGAAATAAAATAAATATTATTCCTAAACAAAAAAATGTGTATTTAGCAAATCAATTTTTCCGATTACTTGGAAACCGTGCAATTTATGACTTAAATAATAGCTCTCTTCGCCGGTAAAATTATGTGGAGTAAAGGAACAAATGTAGCTTTTTTTCCCAAGTGTAAGCACTTGTTAGCCCCTTGAATGTGTATCTTTGATAAAATCTTGCCATAACTGGTCTAAAGTTGATGATATGATTTCTGATTATATTCTGATAAATTTATACAATTTTGAATACTCAATAAGAAACTTTTAAATTTCTCTTCGTCTTTATTCTTAATAAATGAGACAAATATCATATTCAGGCAGTATCTCATGTGATGACTGAGAGCATTGTCCGCTGACGATTTTTGGTTGAAACATCCGAAAAACCGCCATTTACAGGCATAAAGCATGAAATTAAAATCTCACATTTTTTCTTGGGCTAATAAAGAAGCGCCATACGCACCAACAGTTTGTGGATTTTCTGGCACATAAATAACCTGTTCTAATAATTTAGCGAGTAAATCTCTCATACATGGATTTTTCGCTACACCACCAGCAAAAACAATCATTCCATTGGTTGTAACTCTCTTCAGCATACTAATTGTCCGCCTGGCAACCGATTTATGTAACCCTAAAGCAATATCATTACGGCTCTGTCCTTTTGATATTAAAGAAATAACCTCAGATTCAGCAAAAACAGTACACATACTATTAATTTGAATATCTTTTTTAGCGCTTAATGCGTGATCGCCAAATTCATTAATATCAAAACCAAGAGTATTTGCCATAACTTCCAGAAATTTACCAGTACCGGCGGCACAACGATCATTCATTTCAAATTTTTTTATTTTTCCATTATCAAAGAGTGCAATAACTTTACAATCTTGACCGCCAATATCAAGCACTGTTGTTACTGCAGGAAATAATTCTTTGGCACCTATGGCATATGCTTTTATTTCAGTTACAGTCGGGCTATCAAATTCTATTTCAACCAGATTTCTACCATAACCAGTTGCCATAATTCGATCATAAGATAGCCCTTTAAGCAATTTTTTCGTTTGCATCAGTGGATCATAACCTGTTTCAGTTTGTCGGCAATCAACAATTTTACTTTTTTCAGTAATTACGATCTCAATCGTTCTTGAACCGATATCAATTCCAGCGCATCTCATTTTTATAATTCTTCGTTATTTTAATTGTTCAATAAACGCTTCAATCCGTGTCTTTAATTGTCCGACATCTTCCATACTATAATCGGTTTCCACTCTAAGTATGGGGATGCTATTTTTTTCCAATACTTTTTCAACTGGAATTGATTCCATGATATATGGCTGACAAAACTGCAATCCGTAATGAATTACTCCATCAACAGTGTAAGCTTCAACCATCTCTTTTATGTGATTAAGCCGGTCAGGATTTGGGGTAAAAAGCGCACAATCAATTTTAAAATATCGGTCAATAATAGCTTCCATGAGTTCATCCACTGTATTTACAGAATCATTTGTCAAATTTCGTACGCCACGTTCACCGACACAAGATTCTTCGCCGACAATAACGGCGCCTGAAGATTCAATAATCCACGGGAGTTTCCAATTTGGAACAGCCATTGGACAGCCGGATAACAGAATTCGCGGTGTAGATTCAGGGAAAACGCCTATTTTTTGCTTGATTCGCTGTTCAAGTTCATCACAAATTTTATTAACAGAGTCAGTAAACCGTTCTGGGTTATCATAAAAGAAGACCTGATTAGTGAGCAGTGCATCTAAACCTGAAATTGGAGACGGATTTGATCTTCTTAAATTTGAAAGACGGTGGATTGCTTTGCGTTTGTTATTAACAATTTGAATGCCTTTCTTTAATGCATCGGTAGTTATTGTTTTTCCGGTTAGATTTTCAACTTCAGTTTTGAAACGATAGTATTCGGATTTCAAAAGTTTCCGCCCTTGATTTGATTTAACTTGAGGTAAATCCATAACGTATAGATTTTTAACCAAATCATTTAATGTTTCATAGGCTTTTTTCTTGCCGTCACACGTATTCTCGCCAACAACTAAATCAGCGCTTTCCAGATACGGGCACACCTTGCCCAACTTAAAGCCGAAAGAAGATTTAATCAGCGCACACGTATTGCGGGGTAAGAATTGCTCTACTTCTTCAGTCGCAAAATCTGCTCCGGAACAAAGCCCAATTAATGTAGCATTGGCTGCGAGTACTATTTCTTCAGGTACAAAAACACAATATGAACCAATAATCTTTCGACCTTGTTCTTTTTCATCAAGCAATTCTTTAATCCGTAATCCATGAACTTCGCTCATAACAAAATCAAAATACTGCATAGTTTCGGGACGATGATTTTGAGATAAATAGATATCTCCATAAGCTTTGCTCAGAACATCGAGTAAAGCATCGTGAGCATCTAAATCAAGTCCTAAATCTGACCACATCTGATGATAATCTTGAGACATGTTAATCCTCCTTATAGGGTTTGCCGCATGCGTTCTTTGCGTACAAACCTATAAGCTATTAGGATTAACGCTGAAACGCAGCGAATTTATGTTTTATTAATGGCCCGACCGTCCATTTATGATTGTTTCAAGTGATGGGACTTAATAAATATTGATAATTCATAATAATTCCTTCAAATTTTTAAAAATTTATATTTGGTAATTTTCATATAACGGCTGGTATTTAATTACGTATAATCATTGGTGATAAAAAGTGATCTGGTGCATCCATATAGCCAACCATTGCCTCCCTTACTAATGATTCTCTAATGCTATTATTGGTTAGACTAAATCCATAATTGAAGATCATTATATGTTCATTAAAGGGAGAATTATCTGTTGCAAGGCAACCAACAATAAATAGTTTCTTACGAAAAAAAATACAGTAAACTATAAAAAATGAAACTACCAAAGCTATGCTAGTAAAACAAATTGTGATTATTTCTGTAGTTGTCATTTTCGTAATCTAACTAATATTTATACCGAATTTCCGCACCCTATTTTAACATGTTATTTAAATAATTTCAACCAGTTTTAAAATATCATCCGAAATAATACAAATATTATTCCAAAGCAAATGTTGGTATTTATGGTGAATCAATTTATCCGATTACCTGGAAACCGGACAATATACAACTTTAGTAACAATTAAGCCCAGTGGAGTTAATGAGGCTTAGGCAAATTGCTTTGGCGTAGCGCTTTATTGGGTTTATCGATTATTTTTCTTCCATCTACTGATGCAATCCACTTATCTCCTATTTTATGCAAATCCACATGATGCATACCTGCCGCATTCCATCCTTTACCTGACTTAGTTACTATCGGTTTATCAGAAATGACTTTTTCCGCATACGATTTTTCGGTTAGTTCAGTTATTTCAAAAGCGAAAACCTGAAGGCCATACTCTGTATAGCTATCCTGCGCTAGGCGGTAGGAATGGTCATTAAATGTAAATACTCTGCCTGCCGGTCTGGCGATGTGGTTATCCAATTTTACTATAGGATTCATTGGATGAAGTCTCCAGTCCCCTAATAAATTGTTTGAATAATAGAGATTCATGACACCATCATCTGGAGTGGTAGCTACAAACAACCACCACTTATCATTGTACCGAAATATTGAAGGGTCAACATAATGATACCCGGCTATTAGATTCCCTATATATTCCCATTGGTCAGGGAATGAGACGGCTTTGTAAAGTCTTACTGATAAGTCCTCGTGACTTTCCGGAATTAGATAATAATCATCGTTCCACTTAAAAATATATGGATATGACAAATGGAACGTTTCGTCAATTATAATTTTTTGATATTCCCAATGATAGCCATCTGTACTCTCTGCATAGCCAATATCACCTTGATAGGTTTCCCAAT
>JAHJCW010000026.1 GCA_018812885.1 bacterium
CTATATAGATTACATACAAGATATCCTATTAGAGAATTAATATGATAATTCAAATAACCATACAATTGGATTCAGTATAATGTACATTTCTAAACTGAAAGATTTAACACCTAAAACAGATAGCATAATAAAAAAAGCAATCGGAAGATTTATACTTTGGTGTTATCGTTGGCGTATTGAGGGTGAAGTATTAAATGCAAAAAAGTTTATTGTCATTCTTGCGCCGCATACATCGTATTGGGATTTTTTAACAAATATGGGCACAATGCTGGCACTGGGCGTTCGAAACAGATGGTTTGTAGCAGATGCATTTTGTTGGTGGCCGCTCGGTAATTTTATGCGTTGGTTGGGTGGTATACCAATCGATCGTAGCTGTCCGCAAGATTTAGTCATTTTGACAATCGGAAAATTTGAAGACCACGACGAATTAATTCTTGCGTTGTATCCTGAAGGCACCACCCGAAAAGCGATAAAATGGAAAACTGGATTCTGGCATATTGCACGCGGTGCAAATATTCCGATTCAATTTTTAGCTGTTGATTATAAAAAACGTGCGAGTGTATTTGGTCCTGTGATTCAACCATCAGACGATATTGAAGCCGATATGAAGAAAATCCAAACATATTTTAAAAATGTAACTCCTAGAGACATGGAAAAATTTGCTGGGGAGTATTTTTAGATTAATATAGTTAATTTGACTTTTGCCCTTGTATATAAGCAATTGACAAACTACTTACCCCTAGTGCTAATCCTAAGAAGAATAAAACCCATGAATATTCAGCATTTGCATAGCCGTTTTCAGAAATTATTGCGGAATTTATTATGAAGGAATAAAACCAGAATATAAATGCTGAAAACTGTAATAATACAACGGAAAAGCTGAATTTTAATTTTGTACCATTACCTTCATGCAGAACAATGAAAATGCTACCAAATATAAAATAAATACTTATTAATACAGGAACCAATACTGGACTATACCACGCAACCGGTAATAAGAAAAGGGTATCCCAATCCATAATAGATGCAGGCCATTGTAAAAATATTCGTAATCCTACATAATATAATATATCCCATGTACCGAATGCCAAGAAAAACATTGCCAAACGTGTACGTACATTATAGGCGGCTAAAATAGATGTAGTCGTGAGCATTATGATTGTCATGGCTTCGCGGATAGCTTCAACAGAGAAGTTGAAATTCGTAATTGGAATATTGGTAATATTTCCATCAGGTGGAAACATGATTTGCCTAATATACATAACGCAAATTGCCTCTAAAATCCCCATACATATGGCAAAGATAATTACGTTCGAAATTCGTAATCTGATTAACTTTCCATCATTTACATTTTTTATTGTATTATTCATAAATAAAATAAATATGCCCCAATGGTTTTGGGGCATATTCTATTATAATTTAAAAACTATCATTAGCTAAATGTGAATCCTTCAGGTAATTTTGATTCAGCAGTGCCTACAGGAACCCATGCTAAATCCAAAATAGTAAAGGTTGGATTCTTTGTTTGAAAGATAGGTAAAACCCGCATACCGATTTTTGGTTCGCCAACCGGTAAATAGCTCATTAAAATTGTTGAAACACCTTCAAATTCAATATTAATGAATCGGATTGGTTTTTCCAGTGTATTGAAAGCACCGGTACGCTCAGTTACCATGAAAGTATGAACTGTTGCAGATTTTTTTGCTATCTTTGTGATATCAACGATCGTATTTCGTTTTAAACAATCAGGACAGTGAATTTTAAATGGCACATGTATAGTCCCTGTATGTTCACACTTGGGATTCTCACAACGCGTACCAAGTAATTTACCATCCTTTAAAGAGTTAAAGAAAGAAGCCTCTCCACCATACATATGAATGTAAGTCATGTCTCTTGGGTTTGTAACACCTTTAAGTGCTCCATTTTCATCTCTAATTGGAGTATTAGGATAAATATAGTGAAACTTTCCTTTAAATTGAAAACGTCCATCAACAACTTTTACCGTTCCACGATCTTTTAAGTCAGCCATTTAAAACCTCCTTTCTAATTGATGATCGGGATGAATTAGAATTGTAGCTGTTACCTGTGAGCCAACTCCGGCATGACTAATTGCCAAACCGCGTTTAGCTCCTTTAACCTGTAAATCAGTCCAATCAGATGGTTTTTTACGATCAAAGGCATCCCATTTTTTCTGATCTCCATGCATTTCTGCCCATCTTCCCCAAAGATGTTGCGCAACTTCAACGACCTGCATAATCCCGGTTGCGCCTACAGCATGCATATTACCAATCAGACCTCCAGAAAGATTTGCTGGAAGTTTACCCGGTTTACCGGTATGTGGATTAGTATGATAGCAATCACCTGATTCTACATAAGTTCTACCTTCACCATAAGGTCTAATTCCGATATCTTCATAGGTTTGAATATCGCTAATCGTAAAAGCATCATGAAGTTCTACGAGATCAAGATCTTCAGTTGGGTCGGTGATTCCTGCCATTCTGTATCCATAATATGCTGCCATTCTTGCAGCTAGAAAGCCAGTGAATCCCGGATATCTATCGCCACCGAGGAATCTTTTACCAAGATCTTTATACTGATCTGCCGTTTCATTAGGCAATAAAGGAATTTCCATATCCCTGCGGTCGGCAACGCGTAAAGTGTGCGATCCTGCTGAACTATAGAGTAGGAGAGGGTTGTCTGTTAATTCGTAGGCAGTTTTTTCATCAGCTAATATCACTCCGGCTGCACCAACGCTCATTAAACAACAATCCAAGGCTCTTAAGGGATGAGCGACTACCGGTGAATTAAGAACATCTTCAACTGTAATATCCATCGCTCCATGAGCATGAGGATTCATCCTAGCATAGCCACGATTTTTAACAGCAATCTTAGCCATCGTTTCACGGAAAGAATCTTCGGATTTTCCGAAAACCTGCCAATATTTTTGTGCCATAACTGCATAATAGCCGGTATATATATGTCCTAGGGGTGTTTCCCAATCTTTATCTGCAGCACAAGCAATGAGATGATTGCCCTCGTCAGTAGGGACCTCATCCATTCTTTCCCAACCCATTGCAAGAGTACAATCGGAATAGCCGGAGGCAACTGCTTTAAATGCTTCCCATATTGTTGAACCACCTGTAGCTCCGCCTGTTTTAACTCCAATATTACCAAGTGGATCTAAGCCTAGACGATCATGAATTACAGATTCACCAAGCAATTGGTCACCAAAATGATCGGCAAAGTGTCCATAATAACATGAATGGATATATTTTTTTAATCCTGCAGGTGTTTTTCCAATAAATTATGCAGCCTCTGTAAAGGCGTCAATTACAAGTTCCTCTGTGCGTTTTTCCGGAATAGCACGCCCAAATTTTGACATTCCACCAGTAACAAGATATACTGGTTTGCTCATTTTCGGGATTTTTAATTGTCGTTCACTAAATGTGATCATAGTAACATTCCTTGTATTTTAAATTAATCATTAGGTAGGTATAATTATTTTTAGAAATTACAAATTATTAATTGATATATGAAAATGAGAAAAGATAATAATTCTTTAATAGTAGCAAAGAGGTGGTTAGATTTATTTTAAAATTACCCACATTTTACATTTTAATATCCTCCTTGCCCTTAGTATAATTGAAGAATGGATTTTAACCCACAAACAGCATTTAGAAAACAACCGATGGTGTATATTGCCACTGCAGTTATTATCGGAATTATATTAAGTGGATTACTTAATGTGTCAATAATTGCTCCAATTATAGCCGGGAATCTATTTATTTGGTATTTAATTGCGAGGAAATGGAAAAACTCATATTTATTGATAGTTGTAATAATGGCTATCTCGGGATTTACAGTTTCAAGCTATAAAAATGATAACTTTCATAAGTCTTTGACTGAAGTAAAAACTTTTACAGAAAAAACGATTGAATATAGCGGAATTGTACGTGAAGTAAATAATTATTCAAGTGGACAGCGCTATATTTTAGAAAATATTCAATTAAAATCTGAGGATTCAACTATAAATAGAAGTTTTAAATATTTAGTATATCCAAAAGACCAAGTTATTGATAATCTATCTGCAGGAGATACATTAAGAGGAAGCGGTAAGTTGCAATTATTTAGTGATATACGAAATCCGGGTGAATATGATTTTAAGAAATATTATCATAATAAGAAAATAGTCGGGAAAATTTATACTAAAAACAAAATACAGGTTTATTCAAATTTAAAATGGTCACCAATAAAATCAATAAATTCTATAAGAGAGAGTGTTCGTTCAAAATTAATAGTATATTCTGATACAGAAACTGCTGCGTTATTATCTGCATTGATTTTAGGCGATAGAAGCAAAATTGATCAGGATCTTCGAGAATCATTTGCAAATGTGGGAGTTATTCATGTACTCGCCGTTTCGGGATTGCACGTTGGTTATGTATTAGTAATATTATTATTGTTTGTAAAAATTATTCAGATTCCATGGGGCTGGGATAAATTATTTATTGTTTTGGGATTAATTATATTCACAATCTTATCCGGCGGAAGACCAAGTGTTATTCGTGCATCAATTATGGCAAGTTTGTATATATTTGCTCCCGTATTAAATAGAAAGCCAAATGCATGGAATATAATCGCAACCGCGGCATTTCTTATCTTGATAGTAAATCCGAATTCTTTATACGATTTAGGATTCCAACTTAGTTTTGCTGCGGTATTGTCGATTATTTATTTCTATAGTTTATTCAATAGAATTCTGCCTGACAGGTTGAAAGTCAGCAATGTTAAGAATAACGTTGCACGATTCTTTTGGGCGCTGTTATTAGTTTCATTTTCGGCACAAATCGGTACTGTCCCGGTTGTTGCTCATTACTTTGGGAGAATACCGCTAGTTGCAATTATTGCAAACCTTCTAATAATTCCATTAATTGGAGGATTTGTTGCATTGGGAATTGCCAAATTATTTTTCTTTTGGATACCTCCGCTTAGTTTTTTCATAAATCAAGTAAACTGGTTAATTAAAGAATTGATTTATCTATTTGTATCTATATTTGATAAATTTCCATACGCTTCGATACAGACACCACAATTTAATTGGATCAACTTAATTCAATATATATTAATTGTTGCGTTATTTTTTCTTATAATACAACGTAAGTACAGTAAAATTATAATATTTGTGGTTCTATTTATTAATTCGATTTTATGGCCTTGGGTGTTTGAAAAGAAAGGAACGGATATAGTATTTTTAGATTTAGGTGCTAATGAATCTACAATTATTAAAAATAATGGTAATAAAAGTGTTCTTATCAACGTCGGAATTTTAAATCAATTTTCCGATGATCTGAATAGAAAGGTGATTCCTGCAATAAAGTCTCTAAATCTTATAAAGTTTGATTGGCTTATTCGTTCAAAAGGAAACAGTAATCATCAAGTTGGAATAGCAAAAGCAATAGAATCTATCCCAATCGATACAGTATGGGATGTTGGGATAGACCCAGATTCTTGGATTGATGACCATATTAAACATACAATTCAATTGAAAAACATAGATTATAATATTATAAATCGCGGGGAAGTAATAAAAATCGATGGTCAATCATATATTCAATTTTTATTACCCGTAAATGGGCATCAAATAGAAAATTCAAATTTAGCAATAAAGATTTTAAACGGTTCAAATTCAATACTATTTATTGATAAATTAACAGATAATGATTTTAAAATATTAATTAATGATAGTAGCGCTATAAAATCAGATGTATTAAAAATGTCTTATCCTAAACAATTACCAGATAATTTTAACGGATTTTTAAATATAGTCAATCCTTCTAAAGTCATTATAACCGGAGCTAGGTCGAGTAAATACAGTCCAACCCGTTCAGAATTATATGAAATAATCGGGTCGGAATTATTTTTTACAGATTCAGTTGGAGCAGTTTGGCTATTTTCCGATGGTAAGAATCAATTTGAGGTGAAAGAATGGTAATAATAGCGGGAGTGGATGAAGCAGGCCGTGGGCCGCTTGCGGGTCCGGTTGTAGCGGCGGCAGTGATATTGTCTGATGAAAAAATTGAAGGATTGCGCGATTCTAAAAAATTATCTGCGAAAAAAAGAGAAACACTTTTTGAAGAAATAAATAATAAGGCAGTCTCCGTTGGTATTGGCATCGTTGGCGAAAAAGAAATTGATAAGATAAATGTTCTAGCTGCTACTCAAAAATCAATGCAAATGGCATTGGGAAGATTGAAACAAAAGCCTACATTAGCATTGATTGACGGCTACAAACTACCGAATCAAGTAATACCAAATAAAGGTATCATAAAGGGTGATACAAAAGTTGAATCAATTATGGCGGCTTCAATTATTGCTAAGGTTACTCGTGATGCAATCATGGTAGAATATGATAAAATATTTCCTGAATATGGCTTTGCAAAACATAAAGGATATGGAACAAAACAGCATTTTGAGGCTCTACACAAGTTTAAGGCAGCGCCCATCCACCGTAGATCATTCAAACCGGTTTCATCAAATCTTCCAACAATTGTCTGGTTGCAAGAAACAAAACGAGTAGGTATAGTTGGAGAGCAATTAGCAGCATGCAAATTGATGGCCGAAGGTCATACAATTATTAGTATAAATGAAAATTGCGCACCCCACGGCGAGATTGATATAATATCCGAAAAGGATGATTTACTGATATTTACGGAAGTTAAAACTTTCTCAAAGGAACAAATGGCAACCCCGGAATTAAAAATAGATATAAATAAATTAAGAAAGTTAGAAAATGCGATTAATTCTTATATTTGGAAACATAATATTAATAAGGACATAAGATTAGATGCAATGTCGGTAGTGTTAGGAAAAAATCATAGTATTAAAAAATTTGAGGGAATCGAACTAAATTTTAATTAGAATTATCAAATAAAATTGGAAAATATGGAATCAAAAACTGATAAAATCATTAAGGAAGTGAAATCTTGGGGAACGATAATCATTATCGCTCTTCTCCTAAAAGTTACAATAATTGAAGCATACATCGTTCCAACCGGAAGTATGGAAAATACTATCATGACGGGCGATTTTCTCATCGGAAACCGATTTGTTTACGGAATGCGTACACCCGATTGGATTGGGATCCCTTATACGGATAAAGGATTTAAGATACCATATGTTCGATTACCAAAATTTAAAGAACCCACGCCAGGGGAAGTGATAATCTTCAAGTATCCGCATGATGTTTTTCATAAGTACGTAAAACGATGCGTGGCAGGACCGGGAGATTCACTTGAGATAGTGAATCGGGAGTTATTTATTAACGGTCAATTAACTCCCTTATCAAAAAACGGTAAATTTCTGGGACCGTTGTTGAATCAAGATTTTGCTCAGCAAGATTTATTTCTACCAGGGCAAGGAAATAAAGATTATTTTCATAAAATCCGCATTCCTCAGGCAGGAGACACAGTTAGGATAAACAGCGAAACCAATTGGCGTTATTGGCTACCAATAATATTATATGACGGACATTCTGCGGCGTTAATGAATGATATGGTAGAATATGATTTTACAACAATTGATCCTAATGATCTATTTCGTCGAAAGGGAGAACATTTTGTATATGATGATTATTTTCCAGCGGGGAATCTTTTAAATCCGTGGATGAATTCTATTAATGAATCCGATTTCAAATTTTTATATATTGATGGAAAACCGATATCCGAAATGGATTATTATGTTGTTGAACAAGATTATTATTGGGCAATGGGAGATAATCGCGATGACAGTTTAGATTCTCGTTTTTGGGGATTCGTACCAGAAAATTACATTTTAGGTGAAGCACTGTTCGTGTATTTCTCGCTAAATCTAAAAACATGGATGCCTAGATTTAATCGGATTTTTACGGTTATTAAATAATTTAGTGTTATTGCGAACATAGTGAAGCAATCCTCTTAATAAACAAGATTGTTTCGTCACTGCGATTCTCGCAAAGACAGTGTAAGTCATTCTGATAAGCGTAGCGAGGAAGAATCTATTTCCATTTAATTTATTATAATGGATTCTTCACCTGCCCTGCAAAATGCGTGGCTTTGTTCAGAATAGCACCTTTTTGTCAGGATTGATAAATCAATAATATAAAAATAAAATTTGCGTCTTATTCTATTTATATAACAAATTAACTTTCGATTTTTATTATAGTTTGATTAAGTTTAAACATTAAGTTATCAGAGAATATGAGTCAAAAAGACAAATTAAATGAATTGCAGAGTCGGTTAAGTGAAATTTTTGAAGGCATTGATGATTATTATAGTCAATCCATCTTGGATGAACTGATTAACCGAATAGATACTACAATTGACGATTTTAATAAAGAATTTCAGTCTTTAGTTGGAAATTTAACAGTCAAACCGAAAAAAAGAAGAACTGCAACTAAAACTAGAAAATCTGCTGCTTCAATAAGTAAGAATAAAACTCTGAAATAATTTTTTAATTAATTACTAGAGGAACCAATGAGCGTAAAAGACAAAATAATTGTACTCCTTATGATCCTATTATTAGTTGGTGGTGTGTATGTATATTATACTTATACTCAAGTAATGGATCGAATGGACCTAATGGAAAAACAACAATATACTCATATCGACGAAGTCAATAAAGAATTCAGGGATGGATTGAACAGACTTGATCTGCAATTTATTGGTCGCGGTAAACACTTACAAACTGCACAAGGTGATATTGTAGCCAACAAAAATTTAATTAATAATGTTAATGAATCTTTGAAAAGCAAGATAGAAGACGTATCATACGGTCTTGATGAAGCAGTTCGTACAATAAACAACGATATTTCCAGTGCGAATAGAGATCTTGGTGATTTACGTGCCGATGTTGACAGCGAACGTCGCCGTAATACACGTCGCTTAACTGATATTGAACAATCAATCACAAATGTTAAGAACAGTGTTACTGAACTTGATAAATTACC
>JAHJCW010000284.1 GCA_018812885.1 bacterium
ATCTCTTTTAATCTCCTTTGCATTATTCTCTTCACTCAGTGCTTTCATTATCCTGGGGCCACGTGTCTATTATTCAATGGCTAAGGATGGCTATTTTTTCAAATTTGCATCAGAAGTACACAAGAAATTTGGCGTGCCCTCAAAGTCCATTATGATTCAGTGTGTAATAGCTGTTGTGATGGTGTTTTTCGGAACGTTTGACCAGCTTTTAACTTACATGGGATTTTCTCTGGGAATTTTTCCGATATTAACTGTCATTGGTGTGTTTAAATTGAGACATTCCAATAAAAGTGTCATTAGAATGCCTGGCTATCCCATAGCTCCGTTCCTGTACGTTTTTACAGGCGTTGTCATCTTGATACTAGCTTACTTCGAGCGACCTATAGAATCATCTATTGCAATTGGAACGGTATTAATCGGGATCCCTGTGTATTTTTATTTTAAAGTTAAATACAGGATGGACAAATAAATGACCAGTCCCCATAGATTGGATAACTTTCTAAGTTAGTATTTTCTTGTATAAGAATTCTATAATTGAAATCTAAAAACTTCCGTTTTTGGCACACCCAAATTAGGCGAGAGTTTTGATACTACGTTTTTGGGACTAGATTGTTAAACTGATATTATTGGGGGCCGTAAGGTTTTCAACTTTCATGTGGTTGGTTATCAGTTAATTCTACAGTTTGGTTGCTCTCTGCCTGTTTTTGTCATTACAATTTGCCATAATTGTTGATTGCGTGATCGAAAACCTCCTGCACTGCTAAGTAGATAAAAACACCACATTCGGTAAAATCGGTCGCCGTATTTATCTCTCAATTCGGGCCAAGCACTATTAAAATTTTGATACCAAGCTATCAGTGTTTTATCGTAATCCGGCCCAAAATTGTGCCAATCTTCCATTACGAATAATCCCTCCATAGCTTTAGCTATCTGGCTGATTGAAGGCAGCATACCGTTAGGAAAGATATATTTATGGGTCCAGGCATTGAGCGTTGTGGTGCTGATATTGTCTCCAATGGTATGCAAAAAAGCAATCCCTTTGTCTTTCAATGTGCGATTTACTACTTCCATATAGGTGCGGTAATTTTTATAACCGACGTGTTCCATGAATCCTATCGAGAGCACTCGATCGTATTTTCCTGTCGCCTCCCGGTAATCCAGTAGTTTTAGTTCAACGGGTAAGCCTTTGCATAATTCTCTGCCAAGTTCTATTTGTTTCTTTGAAATATTCAAACCAGTTACATGAATGTTGTATTTTTCTGCAGCATATTTGGCAAAGGAACCCCAGCCGCAACCCAGATCAAGTACAGTCATTCCCGATTCCAAACCTATCTTTTTACAAATCAATTCTAGTTTGTGCTCCTGTGCTTCGTCCAAATTTTTGGCTTTCTTCCAGTAAGCGCAACTGTAATTCAGACGTTTATCCAACATAGCTGTAAAAAGATCATTACCAATATCGTAATGTTGGTGGGCAACTTGATGGACACGACTGCGTTTCTGTAAATTAAAAAATTTTGAGTGTAGACCGTGCCATTGTAGTTTTAAACTGCCCTTGACTTTTTCATCCAATTTTGCTCGTAATATTTTGTCTATAAATTGGTCAATCGCTTCACAATCCCACCAGCCATCCATATAAGATTCTCCCAATCCGAGTGCTTGATCTTTTAGCAAGCGCGTGAATAGTGTATCGTTATGTACTTCAATATCATAAGGCTGGTTTCCGTTAATAGTGATTCCTGCTAAAGCGAATAACTCCCTCACTATGACTTCTGCTTTGTTTTTTGTCATTTTGAGTTCCTCATAACTATTTTTGTTTTTTTCAAATGCCCCTATTATAAATTACATTTCTCATAGTACACCTCACAGGGTACTTTTAATTATAGATTTACCGCTTACCGAGTCTCAATAGGGCGTTAAGCACTATAATTCGTATATATTATTAGTAAATTATACAATTAGAATAGTCTAATAGTCAATATCAAGCGGATGCTACTGATAACCTGTATTGATTTAATTTTAATAGTTCGTAAAAAAAGGATTATGCGAAGTATTTGATTATAATTTAATTTTAATTAGCACTGTTGTATAAAAGCTAGCCTCTGTATCAAAATCCATCGTTTTTGGTACTCCCCAATTAGCCAGTTTGTTTTGGGACACGTTTTTGGGACAATATTGGTTTCTACAATGCAAAAACAGTTTCAACGTACCACAATTTATATCATCATCCCACCATCAAAAGGATGAAATCCAACTTGCTCTGACGGGCTACAGTATGTTGGCAATTGATGTAAACGGTGATATTTCCGGAGCATGTTCAACAGGTGGTTTAGCGTTTAAATACCATGGAAGAGTTGGTGATTCTCCGATTATTGGTGCCGGACTATTTGTCGATAACGAAATCGGTGGAGCCACAGGAACGGGTTTTGGAGAAGTAATCATGAAAACCGTCGGTTCGTTTGCGATTGTAGAATTAATGCGGAACGGTTATGCACCGCAAGAAGCATGTGAGGAAATTGTAAAACGTATTATAAAGAAAATACCAAATGCAAAAGAATTGCCAGTCTATTATATCGCCTTAAATAAGCAAGGTGAGATTGGTGCTTAAGGTACTAAAAAAGGGTTTGAATATTCAGTTTCTACCAAATATCAGGGGAATTTATTAATAGAAGCTGATAGTCTTTTTTAATTTGAAACAGATTATAGATTGTATCCGTTTATGAGGGTGTTGCAATAATAGATTTATTATTAAATTAATTTCCTAATATGATGATAAAATTGCAATAATCAAATATTTTCATACAATTAGGAATTATTTACGCAACAAAAGAAGTAATTAATAAACATATATCCGTAATATGCACAATGTGCATACGGGAATGTTCAAGCACATTGTCTGTGGAAAATATTATAGGGTTTTCAAAGAGAAATAATGATGTGTTTTCTCCACTTCGTTACGAAAACTATTTTAAACTAACATAAATAGATTATAATGAGTAATAATAAAAACGACCTAACAGAGGGTTCAATATTAAAATCCTTAATAACATTATCAATTCCTATAATATTTGCCAATATCTTGCAGACTGCTTATCAACTGACGGACACTTTTTGGGTTGGGAGATTAGGAACTGTTGCAGTCGCCGCTGTATCTATTAGTTTCCCTGTAATATTCCTTATTATTTCTTTGGGTGGTGGTTTGGCTATGGCCGGGACTATTCTTGTTGCTCAATATAAAGGAAGAGAAGATAAAAAATCAATAAATCATATTACAGCCCAAACAATGTTGATGGTTGTTTGTATTTCAATCATTCTTTCTGCTGTTGGTTATTTTTCATCTCCTTTCCTTATCCGTTTAATGGGTGTTGAGTCAAACGTTTTTTCAAGCGCAGTCTCATATTTGAAAATTTCTTTTATCGGAATGATTTTTATGTTTACTTATATGGTTTTCCAATCTTTAATGCGCGGTGTTGGAGATGTGAAAACCCCTATGTATATTGTTCTTGGAACGGTTCTTTTAAATCTCATTCTTGATCCTTTGTTTATATTTGGTTATGGTTTTGTGCCCGCCTTTGGCGTAACCGGAGCGGCAGTCGCCTCAGTAGGAACACAGGGATTGTCAGCACTAATTGGCATATATTTATTATTAAAAGGAAAATACCAAATAAAACTCCATTTAAATGATTTGAAACCTGACTTTCATTTAATTAAAAAAATGTTTCGGCTTGGCTTTCCTGCCTCAATAGAACAATCAACAAGAGCATTAGGAATGACTGTAATGACATTTTTGGTTGCAACATTTGGCACTCTTACGCTAGCAGCATACGGTATTGGTTCCAGAATATTAGGTTTTATTATTATTCCGGCAATGGGATTATCGATGGCCACATCAACGTTAGTAGGACAGAATATTGGTGCCGGGAAAACAGAAAGAGCAGCAAAGATTGTGAAACTAAGTTCTATAACTGCCTTTATTGCTTTAACAATAGTGGGGATTATTACATTCTTATTTGCAAAACAAATTTCTGCATTTTTTATTCCGGGAAAAACGGAAACTATTCAGGCAAGTGCATTGTTCTTAAAAATCATGGCATTAACATTTGGTTTCATAGGAATCCAACAAGCGTTAAATGGTGCATTTAGGGGTTCCGGAAATACAATGGTTTCTATGGCATTAGCCATTATTTCATTATGGGTTTTGCGATTTCCCTTAGCTTATATCTTATCACAACATACTACTCTTTCTGAAGTTGGTCTTTGGATAGCTTTCCCAATTGCCAATGTCATTGCGGCAATTATCACAATTATTTGGTTTGTCAGAGGAACGTGGAAGCAAAAAGAGATTACAGAAGATATAAAATTAACAGATGAAACAACCAAAGAGACAATAATTACCGGAGGAATGAATTAATAAATAATTTTACTTTTTCTGCATGACCTGCCCCCAATGTTTGGACCACTATTTTGTATTCCCAAAAACCACCGTTTTTGATACACGCAAATTAGACCGTTAGTTTTGAGACACGTTTTTGGGACAAAAAGTCACGCAATTAGCAGGGTTTTTTATTGATTAAAATTAGAAATATTACCGATAATATGTAACTACAATATTATTAAACACTTGCTCCGGAGGAGGGACTCGAACCCCCGACCTGGTGGTTAACAGCCACTCGCTCTACCAACTGAGCTACTCCGGAAATTGTTCTATTATCGTTCAAAAAGCGCGCAGAATTTATTCACAAAATATATCCTGTCAAACCTACAATTCCTTTTCTGCAATTAAAACTCTATTTTTAACAAACATTCCACCTTTTAATAATTCATCATTAATAAAAACTACGCCATTTTCATCATGAGGTTCACCATAAACTGAATGAATTGATTTTAGCCCACCTAACCATTTTCGTTTATCACACAAATATACCAAATCTCCTGGATGGGCTGCCATAGTTTGCATATCAGCTTTTGAAAAACGTATTTCATTGTCTTCACCGGCAACAATTTTATATTGTACTTTGATTTTTTCACCTTCAACATCATTTGGTTCACTTCCCTTAAAGAATCTACGTGCATCTTGAATACTAGAAGCAGTAAGACCTTTGGTGTGAGTTTCGGGATCATAGCCAACTACATAATAGTTCACGACTAATGGAAGTATTAATATTGAAAAAATAATTGCCACCAAAATCAGTGTCATTGTAGCAAAATTAATAAAGAACGAGATAATAATAACTGTGTAAATAATCGATAAAAGCGATGTAACCATTGCCATGGTCATATTTGTATTCGGTAATCTTCGTACCCATTTTACAAATTTATGTTGCAATCCGCCTGTCCAAACTGAAAACACCGCAACGCCTGCACATACTACTAGGTTGTATAAGGCACGAATATAAGTATATGGATGACTTGGATTTAGTGTTATTCCATGGTCGAAAGGTGCAATTAATACACCCGGATACTGAGCCCCAAGCAACATCAATGCAACTCCTCCCAAAAATGTTGTGATTACTGCAGCAGGTGTAAACTTTTTCCAAAATACGCCGAGGAATATTGCCACAACCAAGGGTGGCGTTAGTGTAGAGTGAAAATACCCATGAGCTTCATATACCGTTGGAAAACTATTAAATGGTATCACAGCTAACACGCCAAGTGCAGTTATCCCCATTGAAGCAATTCTAGCAATCCCGAGCTCATGACGATCAGTTGCGTTTTTATTTGTCACTTTTTTACTTAAAAAACCTTTAATCGGTCGATATACATCATTGACAAAAATTGCCGCGGTAGCGTTAATTAAAGTATCAACAGTACTCATTAAAGCAGCTGTTAACGCTGCCATAATAAAACCAAATAAAATAGGACTTCCCATTATAATACTAGCAACAACAACAAATATTTGATCCGGTGATGAGGCGGGACTTACTATATCGGGACTAACAATGCTGATAGCCTTTCCAATCCAGCCGGCATTGCCGACAACAATAGCTGAGATCGGCAAAACAAATAAAATATTAATTGCCGCAGCCTTACGACCTTCATCGACGCTTTTACAAGCCATAAAACGCATTAACAATCCTTGATTCATAAACAAGAATCCAATTGAACCGGCTATTCCATCTTGCCAAAATATTCCGGCAAAATTAAAATCTGGCGGACGATTAAAATCAGCTAATGGCATTCGCCATGAAACCGGCAATATATCCCAAAATGCTTGGAAACCTCCTAAATATGTAATGCCAAAAAAGAAAAGCAATAATCCGGCAAATAGCAGGATAAAGCCTTGTAAAAGATCAGTGAAAATAACAGCCGTTTGTCCACCAAATGTAATATAAATGCCGGTAACAACAGCAATAACAGTAATTACTCCCATCAATGTCACTGGCAGATTAGCTCCAAAAAAGGCAAATGATTGAGGTAGTAACGGAATCATTGCTTTCCCTAATGTCAAAAAGCCAATTCCAATATATCCGATCATATAAACTAACAGTAGAATAGTCGCAATAAAGCGCGATGAGGGACTGAATCGTTTCTCGAAGTATTCCGGAATTGAACGAACCTTAGAATAAACAATAATTGGTAACCAACCAAACAGAAAAAATGGTACAAAAAACCAATCATTGATATATGTCATTGTGGAAGATAAACCGTGCTCAAATCCTTTGGCGGAATATTTTACAAAACTATGACTGCCAACACCCGTTGCTACAATAGACATTGTTATCAGCCACCAAGAAAACCGTCGACCACCGAAAAAGAAATCGGTCGTAGACCGTGTATATCTTCCAAAATAACTTCCAAAAAGCATAATAATAGCAAAATATACACCCATCACGATCCAAACGGTTGAAGAACCGATACTATGAAAAGTAATTTCTCCTACATGTTCCATTATACCCTCGCTCCTTTGACAAACCTAAAATAAACAAACCCTAAGGATGTAATCATGAATATAGTCCAAATCAAAAGACTTGCTTTCAGACTAAGGATTTCTAAAGCGGCCAAATTCCACAATGCATGCATAACCATAAACCAGATAAAACCAAATATTAATATTGCTAACCACATCTTGTGCCCCGATCGTTTTAAATCTAAGGAACCACTTTTAATAGTTACAACCAACCCAATCGTAAACAGTAGTCCACCAACTCCGTATAAATATATATAAGGTAACCAAGCGTGTGAAAAAGGCATCTTAATCTCCTATTAGTTTTATCTTTTCAAAGTGTGGTTTTAACTCATCATATGTTTCAAGTAAACCTTCGACCATTACTTTTGTATGTCCAATAACGGGCATGAAATTTGTATCGCCCAACCATCTTGGCACAACATGAAAATGAACATGATCTTTTATTCCTGCTCCGCCGATTGCACCAATGTTCGCACCAAAATTAAATCCTTCTGCTTTCATTGTCGATTTAATTATTTTCATAGATTCGTTAGCAAGATACATCATTTCGTTAGAAACTTGTGAGGATAATTCTAATGTTGAATCTACATGTTCATACGGTGCAATTAACAAATGTGCATTATTGTAAGGATATAAATTCATCAATACAAATGAATCTTTTCCTCTGAACAATACAAGATTATCACGGTCTTTTTTACTTTTACTTTTTTGACAGAAAACACAGCCATCCTCTTTCGGACTGCGAATGTAATCCATCCGCCAGGGAGACCAAAGCCTATTCATGTTTGATGGTTGATGGTTAAAGGTTGATGTAAAAGGATATAATACATTAATTTTTTGGAATATTATTTTGAGTTGAAAGTTTAATTGACACAAATATTTTCTTTAACTCTAAGGCTTCTAATAATAAAATTTCTAAACCACTATCCGTTGTATTTTTATCTGGAATAGATTGAATTATTCGCAACCAATAATGGCTTTCACGAGCTTCTTTTGATGCAATACCAATTTTATGACCGAAATCTTTTCGAGATTCTGCAGCTTGAGCTTCTTCATAGTTTGCGCCAATTGAAGTTGATGATTTTGCTAACTGATTCTTAATAACATTATATTTTGTATTTTGCGGTAATAATGAAATAAATTTCAAACAACTTACTCCAAAATTAAAAGTTCTATCTAATAATTGTTGAGTTTCAATTTTCATAACGCATTGCAAAATATATTAATAACATAAACCATCATCCGTCGACCATCAAACCTCAATCTTCTTCTCTAGATTTTCGATATTCAGCAATTACTTTCTTTTCATGATCTGCGGGCATTCTTTCGTAATGGCTAAATTCCTCTGAATGCAATCCTCGTCCACCAGTTAATGAACGTACACTTGTAGAATAATTATGCAGTTCACCCTGCGGAATTTGGGCTTTAATAATTTGAAAACCGCCACCAGACTCCATGCCCATTATTTTACCGCGACGGCCCGAGATATCGCCCATAACATCACCCATAAATTCTTCAGGAATTTTTACTTCAACATTTATAATTGGCTCAAGCAAGCACGGTTTGGCATTGGCAAATGCTTCCCTAAATGCCCATTTGCCGGCTGTCTGGAAAGCTATGTCTTTAGAATCAACAGGGTGTTGTTTACCATCATAAAAATCAACTTTTACATCAACCACATGGTATCCGGCAATTACTCCTTCCAAACATACAGCTTGTACACCTTTTTCCACCGATGGAACAAAAACACGATCGACATTTTGTCCCTTTAATGAATCAATAAATTCAATACCTTCGCCACGTTTTTTAGATTCAACGCGCATCCATACTTCAGCGAATTGCCCTGACCCACCTGATTGTTTTTTGTGGCGGTATTTAGATTCACCTTTGCCAATTATCGTTTCGCGATAAGGAATTTTTGGTTCAATCATATCAATTTCTACATCAAAACGTTCTTTTAAACGATCCACTGCTGCTTTAAGATGTAATTCGCCTTGACCTGATATGATCGTCTGACGAATTTCAGGATCCACTCGGTAAACAAATGTCGGGTCTTCTTCATGAAGAGCAGCTAATCCCATTGATATTTTTTCCTCATCACCTTTTGCTTTTAGTATAATAGCAGCATGGATATTGGGATTTGGGTAAACAGTTTCGGGCAATAAAACTTTAAATTTTGAGCTGCAAAGAGTATCGCCTGTATGGGTGTCTTTCAACTTAACTACTGCTCCCATATCCCCGGCATTGATATGCTGTACACTAGTTCTTGTTTTCCCATTCAATATAAATAACTGCCCCATACGCTCACTTGAAGCTTGAGAGGTATTGTATAGATCTAGACCTGTTGTAACTTTACCCGAGTAGACCCTAAAAAATGAAAGATCACCTACATGTGCCTCACTGATTGTTTTAAAAATTTGGGCGACGGGTTCCGGATTATCGAGCTTAACTTTAATATCTTCATTTTTATTAACATCTTTCGCTATTACACTAGCTCTGTCTACCGGAGACGAACCATATTTACTTACAAAATCTAATAATCGGTTAATACCGATATTGTTTGTTGCCGATGTGCAATATAAAGGAATAAAAGATTGATTCTGAAAAGCAGTATGAATCCCTTGTCTCATTTCATCTTCCGAGAGACTGCCTTGCTCAAAGAATTTTTCTAACAAGGTATCATCTGATTCTGCTATATATTCAATAAATTCTTCATGTAATTGTTTTACGCGGTCTGCCCATTCTCCATCTGCTTTTGTTTCGGTAAAACTACCGCTACCATCCGTTTGGTAGGTTATAATTTCCTTTCTAATTACGTCAACAATTTGATTAAACCCTGGACCAGCATTGATTGGTATTTGTAATGGAAACACATTATTACCAAATCGTTCG
This sequence comes from bacterium, assembly GCA_018812885.1. Taxonomy (GTDB): domain Bacteria; phylum Fidelibacterota; class Marinisomatia; order Marinisomatales; family JAHJCW01; genus JAHJCW01. The sequence continues at coordinate 9,797 of JAHJCW010000284.1, forward strand.
CGAGCATTTTTTAGGATCGCATCAAATTTAGTATGCTCTCTGTCCATTCCATTGAGTACTAATATCTTTGGAATGCCAATTGTTGTGGCATTTGACCACATCTGTTCTGTACCAACTTCTATTCCTTGAGCAGCGTGAACAACTACTATTGCCATATCAACAACCGCTAATGCGCCAAGTGCCTCGCCGACGAAATCGAGATAACCCGGAGTATCAATAAAATTTATTTTCTTATCATTCCACTCGATGTGCAATGCTGTAGCATGCATAGATATTTGACGGCTATGTTCATCCGGATGATAATCGGAAACTGTTGATCCATTCTCAATCTGACCAATTCTATTTACAATTCCTCCGTTGGCTAACATAGCCTCTGATAAAATGGTCTTACCACATGCTCCGTGACCAACGATAGCTAAATTTCTAATGTCGCCCGATTTATACTCTTTCATTTTTTCCCTCTATTAATTTATACGTTAGTAATTATATCTTAATGTTTAAATTTTCTTCAATATATGAACGTACTGCCGGAATCAGATAATGATCTGATAAACCATAATTTGTTAGTCCTTCTACTATTGTCCTTGACTGATATTCAATTGGTTTTACTTTATTAATAACAATCACTATGTCCTCATGAACACGGCAACCACCACCATTAAAATCGCCTTTTCCTGTTATTATGCGAATTCCCATCCGGTCGGCTAATTCTTGTAAATATTCAAATATTTTGTTCGTATTCAATAGGTTATAGCAATTCTTTACGGTTTTGTTTCTTGATATGCTCTACCAACTTTTTTATATCTTCCACATGTTCTTTTGAAATAACTAATGTTGCATCATTTGTGTTTACAACTACTATATTATCTAAACCAACAATTGCCGTAAGTCTATTATTGGATTGAATAAAATTATTTTTCCCATTTAGAACAATACCATCGCCCTTAATTGCATTACCTTCATCAGTTTTATGTGTATGATCATAAACGGTGTTCCATGAACCTAAGTCGCTCCATTCAAATTTAGCTTTGATTAAATAGACACCTTTAGCTTTTTCCATAAGGCCGTAATCAATTGATACCGGCTTGATTCTTTCCCAAACCTCTTTAAAATCTTTTCCTGCTTTAATTAATTTATCAATTTGTCTAAGCTGATGGAATAAATCCGGCATGTGCTTCTGTAAATTTTTAAAAAATATATCTACAGACCAAATAAACATACCCGAGTTCCATAAAAAGTCACCGCTTTCAATAAATTTTTCGGCTAATGACAAATGCGGTTTTTCAGCAAATACTTTTACTTTATAAGCATCCAAATGATCGGAATCACTATCTAAATCATATTGGATATAACCATATCCTGTAGACGGAAATGTCGGTTTTAATCCAATTGTAACTAACGCATTTTTCTTAAGCGTTATATATTTGGCTGTGGTAAGTGCTTTAGCAAAATCGTTGTGCCCAACGATCAAGTGATCCGCAGGGAAAATACCCATTACGGCATTCTTCTCCAGTTTTGAAATTTTCAGTGCCGATAATCCGATACAAGGAGCAGTATTTTTACCACTTGGTTCAATTATAATATTTTCAGGTTTAACTCCGGTGATTTCTTCCTTAATTGTATCCGCTAAATCCTGCCTTGTAACAATAAAAATGTCCTGCACAGTATTGATTTTTTTTAGGCGATCCACCGTCATCTGTAACATACTTGTTTCACCCACGATTTTGAGCAATTGCTTGGGGCGAGTATGTCTGCTATATGGCCAAAATCGTGTACCGCTACCCCCCGCCATTATTACGCAATACATTATTTAATCTCCGGTAATTTGATTGGAGAAATTTCTGTTTCCCAATTAGCTCGTACTTCAAATGTATCAGGATAAAAATAAAACCACTCACTCGGTACACATGGATATGCATTTCCAAAACTATATTTCATATCATTGTCACTATCTTTATAAAAATAAAGTGCATAATTACCTTCCGGTATTGTTTTAAACTTAAATTCAGATTTGGAATTTACAAAAGACGTTTGGGACAACGATGGATTTTTAGTAGAAAACAATTCAACCGCTAAATTTGTTTGCGTTGATTCGTTTATTTTACCATTAACCGTACCATATCCCATACTTTTTGCAGTATGTAATTTGATTGTAGATACAGAATCCTTCAATCCTCTACCATTTTTTACTAAAATACCTTCCCGGTTGATTTTCAATTGATATTTTTCGTTTTCTTCCCATTGTAAAAAAGGAATCAACTGATATTGCATAGGATTTATTTGTTTAATATTTATATTGATCAATACAGAATCATTTTTAAATAATTGTGGTATGAGTAATGAATCTTCAAAGAAATGTACGGGTTTAGAAAATATTATATCTAATTCTTCCCCTGCTAAGTTATTTGGAATAATTTGAAAATTCGGTTTCGGTTCTAGAATTTGTAAATAACTTGTATCCGGTTCTTGTGGAATTTGAATTGCAACCTCTGTAGAATCTAACAGTAAATCATCATTTAATTTTATGGATTCTATATATACTTTTATGGATTTTGGCAATAATGAATCACTCACCTGCAAAATTAAGTTTTTCTGATCAATCGGATCTTGATAGTACAATAGGGAATCTAATTTTTCACCGTCTTCTGTTTTTAAATGTAAATCTACTGTTATACCTAGCGGTAATTCATTATTGAAAATCAATTTCCCCCAATAAAATGCTGACCATTCCCCTCGTAATAATTTCAGTTTTTGTGGCTCTTTCCATAACCGCATATTGATATTTGATAATGTATCGTTTTCGGAAAGATTTAATGTACTTTGCCAATGTAAACCATACCCTGTATGTTCAGTATTAAGCGGTAAACTTGCACCGGATTTCTCAACAGCTAATACTTGGTAATTGCCTGGAGCCAAATAACGAAACGAATAAAATCCCTCTTTACTAACATCGGTTATGTAATCCGGTTGTGTTGCGTATATTGAATCAATTATTGTATCATTAATTTTCCATAAATGAACGGATTTCTGCCCCGTACCGTAAACCTTACCTGCTATGATTCCGCTGCTTATTTTACCTCCGGTCGAAAAAGCTAATTGCTCCGTGTTTGCTAAGGGGATTCCATGCTCATCTTTGATATTCCGATTTAGATAAATTAGATATGTTTTTGCGCTGTCCAACAAATTTGGTAACGATATAATTATTTCATCACCTTTAAATTTAAATTCTAATGGTTTTTCCAAACGCGGATATACCTTGATGTTATTCTTAAAACTGGCTTCATCCATATATTCCGAAAACTTTAGGATTATTTTACCAGATATTAAATTAGTAGTACCGCTTGGAGGGGTAACTTTAATTATCTGAGGAGGTGTCTCATCAACCGGTCCACCTGGTGGCGGTTTAATGGATGCACATGAATAGATATATATTAAGAAAAAGTAGATAAAAAAATGTTTCAATAATTTCATATCTTAATCTATATCTATTGAACTCAATTCAAATTAAAGTTTATTAATTCTTTTAATGTTAAAAACTCCACGCCTTTTTCCTGAGCATAGGTACAAATCTTTTCAAGAGTTTGGTACGATGTAACATAACTTGAACTATCGTCATCGGCAATTCGATGACCATAAAATATTACTGCTATACCATTATTTGCTACATATTCAATTAATCTATAATAATAATCAATGTCAAAGTGTTCATAGTGATTGTCAATTCCTAAACCATAAACTAACAACTCTTCTCCTCCTCTCTTTAAAAAACAATCCTGTTGATTGAGAGGTTTGTTACCATAAGTTGTTCCCCTTAGTATTGGGAAATAATCAAATAGCGCTAAATCTAATTCAACACTTCGAACACCGCCCGGATAAACAAAAGAGGTGACGTTTAATCCGTCATTTTGCATTAGATCTAGTGAAGGCGTGATTTCATTTTGTATATACTCTTCCATTGTGTGGGTTGTTAAATATTCTAAAGCATTAAAATGTTTAAACCCATGATGAGCAATTTCATTCCCATTAGATTGTAATTCCAATAAATTTTGTTTTTGTTCTTCATTTACTTTCCCGTAGTCAGTAACGCAAAAAGTAGCTTTCCAATTATATTTTGAAAAAATACTATCAGCTTTATACCAATCGCTAATATGTCTATCATCAAATGTTAGCACAATAGCTCCCGGTCCTTTTAATTCTGTATTGCAAAAATTGTCAATAAAACCACAATTGACTATCAATGACGACAAGAAAACAAATAAAGCGGTAAAAATAATGTTTTTTTTGAATTTCATATTTTCCTCAGTGCAATTCTAACGTTTACGGCTTTATCTCCCCTAACACCAAATTCTGCATCAAATAAAACTTGCTGTCCTTCTTGTAAACCACACTGCTGTAATTGTGGACGTAATCCGCTCACATGTACGAAATAATCTCGGTCATCATCGCCGATGATAAATCCAAATCCTTTAGATCTGTCATATTCTTTAACAGTACCTTTTATCATTTTATAATCCTAATTAATTGATATTGCTAATTTACCAACAACTCGACCCGCTTCGCTGTGAATATGAGCTTCTTTACTATCTTTTAATTTATAGGCTGTATCAATAACTGTTCTCAATTTATCAGATTTAATCAATTCACTTAGAAAGCGCAGATCTTCGGGAAATGATTTTACACTGATCATCTTTCCTTTTTTAGAACTGAATATATTAAAAAACAAATTTAATAATATGCTAACTGATGGTAACGTAGTTACATATCTTCCATTTTTATTGAGATGCTTTTTTACTTTCCAAAAAGATTGATTTGCGACAGCATCGAAAAATATATCATAAGTAATATTTTCACTAAAAATATTTTCGTTTGTGTAATCGATAACTTTATCCGCACCCAATATTTTTGCAAGCTCGATATTTTTAGTACTACAAACGCCGGTTACATTAGCACCCATCGCTTTAGCGATTTGTACTGCAAAATGACCTACTCCACCTGAACAACCATTTACAAGTATTTTATCTCCAACTTTTAATTTACCTAATCTCTTTAAGGATTGATAGGCAGTAAGTGCCGCTAACGGAATAGTAGCTGCTTCTTCGAAACTAATGTTTTTTGGCTTCAGTGAAATTTGATGCGGTTTAGCCATTGCATATTCAGCGTATCCACCTCCTTTTGCTGCACTAATTAATCCATATATTTCATAGCCGGTTTTAAACTCCTCCACATCCTTCCCTGCTTCCTCAACAATGCCGGAGATATCCCCGCCCAAGATCTTTGGCAGTTTTTGTCCAGGCAAAAACCGTAGCATACCTTTTCTTAATTTCCAATCAACCGGATTTACCGATGTGGCAAAAACCTTGATAAGTAATTCACCATCGCCAACAACAGGCTTTGGTAAGTCACCATATATTAAAACTTCAGGTCCACCATATTTTTCGATTGAAACTGCTTTCATTAAAAACCTACAATTTTTGTGATGCAAAACTAAACATACATTGCAAAGCATCAAACTAGAATTGGAAAATAAATTATTGCTAG
>JAHJCW010000285.1 GCA_018812885.1 bacterium
CCAAAAAAATAGGCATAATTATATGTGATCGGTATCGCAGTTGTGGTGGGGGAAAATGTTTTAGAGCATTACGTGAGAGAGTTGGCGCATTCGATATATATGACAAGAACGAAAATATTGAAGTAATTGGTTATACAAGTTGTGGTGGTTGTCCAGGTGGAAATATTGAGTATGCCCCTGAGGAAATGAAAAATAATGGTGCTGAGACAATTCATTTTGCCACGGGATTTGTGGTGGGGTATCCGCCATGTCCTTATATTAATCATTTTAAGAACTTTATTGAAGAAAAATATGATATGAAAGTGATAGTCGGAACCCATCCGATACCGCAGAAATATTACTTAACGCATACTAAACTAGGTACTTGGCAAGCAAAGGATTGGGATGAACTACTTGAACCGACAATATCCGACGAGAAAACTCGTTTGGCTTATAATTAACAAGTAAATATTATGTATAAATACCTATTTGGTCCCGTACCTTCTAGGCGTTTAGGTATGTCTTTAGGTGTTGATCTTGTGCCACACAAAGTATGTTCACTTAATTGTATTTATTGTGAATGTGGTTCCACGACCAAGTTAACAATTGATAGAAAAGAATATGTTCCATATAATATTGTTATAAAAGAGTTAGAACATTATATCGAAAATAATCCTGCGCCTGATTACATAACCTTTTCCGGTTCAGGAGAACCGACACTGAACTCCCGCATAGGCGATATAATTCAGTTCATTAAACGTAATATTCATAGTATTCCGATTGCGGTATTAACAAACGGTACTTTATTATATCAACAACAAGTTAGAAAGGAATTATTAGATACAAATGTAGTTCTGCCTTCATTAGATGCAGCATCTGATCTAACTTTCCTTAAGATAAATAGGCCATTTTATAATCTTAAGATTGATCAATATATTCAGGGACTTGTGGATTTTAGGACTGAGTTCAAGGGGAAAATATGGTTGGAAGTTTTTATCATCCCAGGATATAATGATAATAAAAATGATTTAGATCTGCTGAAAAATGCATTTGAAAGAATAAATCCTGATAGCATACAATTAAATACACTTGATAGACCAGGAGCCGTATCAAAAATTCGGTCTGCAAGCTATGATAAATTGCAAAATATCGTAAATTATTGGCAAATTGAAAATGTAGAAATTGTTGCAAAATCTCCTGTGAGAAAGGGTATTAAATCGTATCGTGAAGATTATGAATCTGCAATATTAGAAACAATTCAACGTAGACCTTGCACATTAGCTGATCTATCAAAGATGCTTGGATTACATATCAATGAAATCAATAAATACCTTGATGTTCTAGAATCTAGTGGCCAAATAGAATCCGTACGGCAAAATAGAGGTGTATTTTATAAAGTAAATCAAAAATAAAATTTAACCAATTCCACTTTTTTGTATCTAACATCTCATTACAGCATAATATTAATAATATATTATGTTTAATGTATAGCTAAACAACTATAATTTTTTTTAATAAAAAAGATATCGATTATTTTTATCGATTTTATGCAAGGAAAATCTAATGTCTAAAGGAATAACATTAATTATTTTATTACTGTTTTCACTAATAAGTTGTAAGGATAATACAATCAATAGTCAAGCCACAATTAATAAACCTCAGATTGATGGCGTACTCGATGAATGGGATGGAAGATTATTTAGTCTGAAAGGAGAAAAATTGGGTTTTGGAGTAATGAATGATGACTCAACCCTATATATTGCAATGACTACTTACGATAAACAAACCATTATGCAAGTATTGAGGGGATTGACAATATGGATTGATCCAAATAGTAAAAAAGATAAGTCGTTCGGGATAAAATATCCAATAGAATCTGATATGGCTGGATTTATGGATATAACTAATCGAAATTCTAATCAAAATGAAGATTTTGAATTTTTTATATCTCAAAAGTTATTACAACAAAATAGTATACAGTTTATTAAGGATGATATTCTACAATATGGTGATATTGACAATGGTGAAAACGGGGTACAAGCAAAGATATTTTACAACAACGGAGAAATGAATTATGAACTAAAAGTGCCATTTAGTTCATATATTTCTGGAGCCTCTGAAAAAATTTCAATAGGTTTTGAAAGTACACAAATGCAGCGACCTAATGGTTCCTCAAGTAATAATTTAGGAAAATCACAAGGAGGACTGGGTGGAGGAATGTCTGGTGGAGGAAAAAGCGTTGGGCAAAGACCCGGAGGAATGCAGGGCAAGATGCAAGGAACGCCTCAATCAGTTAACATTTGGTTAAACATAAAACTAAATACAGAGAAGGGATAATAAATATTGTTCAAAAAGTTTCTTATTTAGGGTAAAACACAATCTAATAATAAAACACGCAAATTTATCTCTAAATTATAATAATAATAAAGCTGCCCTTACAAGGCAGATATCGGGAGTTCGAATCTCTCAACGCCCACCCTCAACAAACCTCGTTTCACGACGGGGTTTTGTTTTTTTAGTTGGTAAGGTAATTTAGTCAAACAAAGTCAAATAACACCATAAATCGTATAGGAAATATCGTATAGAAACGCCTATGGCATTAATTTAAAAACAAACTCAACGTAATTTAGAAATAGCGAACCCGCTAAAGAGGGGGTGGGTTTTATATATATAGTTTTGCGTACATTTTTTATATAAAATATTATATGGATGAGTATTTATTATTAAATAATTCCTTCATATTCATCAATAATTAAGTTGACTAAATATTGAATCTGCATACCAACCAAGTATCTATTTTTTTTATGCCATGAAAATTGAATTCCAATTAGGTTTGTATTTTCTGGAGACCATATTCCTTTTATATTTGCATTCATCGCCCAGATACTTCCGCCGCTAATACCTGGTGCATCTGGTATCTTTACCTTATTTCCATATGAATCTTCTACTATTTTTTGATAATTTAATACTATGTGCTTTTCCGAAGATAAATGTAGAGGAAATTTAATTGTTGGGACAGTTGCAGTTCGAAAATAAGAAGCTCTTACGGTATGAATATTAAATTTATCAGTTTTTTCAATTGAAATTATTGCAAATGGGTACCCACTAACAATTACATCATCTTTAGGCAGATGGTTTATGTTGTTTTTTATTACTTTATAGTTAACAAATTTTTTACCAAGTATTTTAGCATTTTCTTTTGATATTTCTATATAACCAACATCAATTCCCTCATTATTATCGTCAATGTATGCAGTTCTATTAAATTCCGTTACATTGGGGGAATTTAATTCCCAGCTTGCCAACAATAATGATTCATCATTTTCTTTATTTACATTGACGACGTGTCCCGCAGTAAATATAA
>JAHJCW010000286.1 GCA_018812885.1 bacterium
GTCTAAGGCATTAATATCAAAATTGTTAAAATGATTATTTTGAATTGTTTTTAAATCAAGAGTTGTGTTATAAAATTTATCAACTATTTCAACAACTTGCTCGCGTGCAGCTCTCATTAATCTCCAAGCATCATTTTAGTTTGTAATTTTGTACCGCGTAGAAATTCTTCAATTTCCATTCGCCTCTTGCCCTCAATCTGTACTTCTCCAATTTCCAACAATCCTTTGCTGGTTTGTATTACAAGTTGATTTTTACTACATATCACAATTTCACCACATTTTATTTTCTCTGAAATATTATCTGATATTGAAGATGAATAAATCTTCAGGCGTTTACTATTAAAGGTTGTAAATGCTCCCGGTGATGGTGAAAATGCCCTGATGAGATTATGAATTTGCTCGGCGGTTTTTGTCCAATCAATTTTATAATCATCAGATTTAATCTTAGGTGCTAAGGTAACCTTAGATTCGTCCTGAGAAGTTCCTTTTAAATTACCTTCTTCAATTCCATTAAGTGTTTTTACAATCAAATCTGCTCCAATTTTACTCAATCGGTTGGATAGCGTACCATAATTGTCATCATCATTGATATCAACGGCTTCTTGTAATAATATTTTACCCGAATCAATTTTTTCAGATAATGAAATTGTGGTCACTGCCGTTTTCGAGTTTCCATTGATTAGCGACCATTGAATTGGTGCGGCTCCTCGATATTTTGGTAACAGTGAAGGATGCAAATTAATTGCCCCATATTTTGGTATTGAGAGCAATTTATCAGGTAATATTTTATAGGCAACTATTACAAAAATATCAGGTCTCATCGACCATATATATTGAAAAAAATGTTTTTCGTTTAATTTAGGCGGCTGAAGTAATGGGATCTCCATCGCATTGGCGGTAATACCAACGGCAGTCTCTATTATTTTATTTCCTCGACCAATTCGTTTGGGTGGATTTGAAACAACAGCGATTATTTCATGCGATGACTCTGAAATACTCTGCAGACTTGGTGCGGCAAATTCAGGATTACCCATAAAAATAATTCGCATGATCTACCTACTCTCGAAATATATTAAATGAAATATTTTTAAAAACGTGTTGCACCGTTATTATTTATTAAATCTGAATAGTGGTACGATGCATTTTCCTTAATTTCTTTAAGCTGAGACTTATAGCGCAACTTGGCTAATGAGTTTGCATGATCAACAATCAATTTACCGTTTAGATGATCTATTTCATGTTGAATTGCCCTGGCATACAATCCGCCAAATTCCTTTTCATGCATAGTACCATCAAGTTTTTGATATTGCAAGATGATAAATTCAGGGCGTTTTATTTCAAATTCTACTCCCGGTACAGACAAACAACCTTCAGTAAAAGTTAACTCCCCACGAGAACCAATGATCTTGCTATTTACAAATTCAGCTGATTCGTCAGTCTCATCAGTATGAGCGATATCGATAATAAATAAATTTAAATCAATACCAATTTGGTTTGCTGCCAACCCGATTCCCTCTGCCTCATACATAGAATCATACATATTAGAAACAATATCCGGTAATACGGAAAAATCTTTAACCGTTTCACATACTTTTTGCAATCGCGGATCACCGTATTTTACGATATCTACTACTGACATTTATCGGGCTTCAATTCTTGTGTCTTCTTCGGTAACTGATTCAGCTAATCCTGCAACTGCACTTTTAATAACGGTTAGATTTGTATTTTTATCAACCTTAATTACAACGATTTTACCTTGATTCTTCAGTCCTACTACAGTCCCATGTATACCTCCAATCGTAACAACACGATCTCCTGTTTTTAGAGCTTCTATCATTAATCTTTTTTCTTTTTGTCGTTTTGATTGTGGACTAATCATTAAAAAATATAAAATCAGCATGATTAGGATAAAAGGCAATATCGAAAGCATTCCACCACTTCCTCCTGCTGAGCCACTTTGAGTTGATGCGTAAATTATATCCAAAATATTCTCCTTTTTATTAAGGTTGAAAATTACCCTATTTTTAATTTAATCTCAATGGCAACATTGTTAAATGAAGTCAATATGATAAATAAACAAAATATACTACAAAAAACATTCTTTAATCGAGATGCCTGTAAAGTTGCAGAAAATTTATTAGGGAAAATTATACGAAAAAAATCCGATAAAAATTGGCTCTCAGCACAAATAATTGAGACTGAGGCTTACTATATTGATGAAAAAGGAAGTCATGCTTCTTTAGGATTCACACCAAAGCGAAGAGCATTATTTATGCCTCCCGGAACGATTTATATGTACTATTCACGCGGAAAAGATTCATTTAATATTTCATGCAAAGGCAAAGGAAATGCTGTGTTAATTAAATCAGGGATTCCGTACATAGACAATTCCGACTCAGAAAAAATGATAAAAATTATGCAATTGAACAATCCTTTAAATAATGGACTCCCACAACGCACACCGATGAAATTATGTTCGGGACAAACACTGCTTTGTAAATCATTAAACATAATAGTGAAAACTTGGGATCAAAAACAATTTAATTCAAATCAATTTTTCATTGAAGATGTCGATATACAACCAAGCAAAATCATTAAAACAAAAAGACTTGGTATTCCACCCGATCGTGATGGACATTTATTATATCGTTTTATTGACTTCGATTATGTAATATATTGCACTAAAAATCCATTAACGGTAAAAAATAATCAGTTAAAAAAAGATTATTTAATAATAAAAAACGCTTAAAGTTTTAAAAACTTTAAGCGTTTTTATCTCTATTTTTATTCAGATTTAAATATAGCCTAGTTGTTCAACCTTAAGTAATATATCCTGTACCAAAATCTCGGGGTCTGTACCTTCGGAATTAATAACAATCTCAGCATTCTCCGGCTCTTCATACGGATCGCTAATACCAGTGAACTCCTTCACTAAACCCTGACGTGCCTTAGCATATAATCCTTTTACATCACGTCTTTCGCATACTTCCAATGATGTATTTACAAATACTTCAATAAATCCACCATAATGGGAAATCATTTTTCTTACCGCAAGACGATCTGCTTCGTAGGGTGCAATAGGAGCGCAAATTGCGATTCCAAAGTTCTTGGTAATTTCGCTTGCAACATAACCAATCCTTTGTATATTAATTGAGCGATGTTCTTTTGAAAAACCAAGTTCACTTGATAGATGAGTACGAACAACATCACCATCCAATAATGTTACCGGTCTCCGCCCATCTTCTAAGAGTTTTACCATTAATCCATTTGCTAAAGTTGATTTTCCGGAACCGGACAGCCCTGTGAAAAATATTGAAAACCCTCTTTTATTTAAAGGAGGTTTGGTTGCCCTGAGTTCTTCAACAACTTCCGGATATGAAAACCATTCCGGTATGTCCAGACCTTTATCTAATCTGCGCCGTAATTCTGTGCCAGATATACTTAAGATTTTTACGCCTTTTTGTACTTCATCATTAGGACAATATTCAGCATGATCCTCTACGTAAACCATTAATTTGAAAGGAACCATTTTTATTCCAAGTTCACCTTCATACTCTTTTAATAATTCTTGAGCATCATATGGGCCATAAAAAGGATTTCCTGCTTTATCATTTCCAGGACCAGCATGATCACGTCCAACAATTAAAAAATTACAGCCATAATTTTTTCGGATAATTGCATGCCATAATGCTTCTCTAGGACCACCCATTCTCATTGCTAACGGAAGCAAACTTAATAACACTGTTCCTTTTGGGTATTTTGGTAAAACTTTTTCATAACATCTAACTCTAGTATAATGATCAACATCTCCAGGTTTTGTTAGTCCTACTACGGGATGAATTAATACATTAGCCCCAATTTCATTGGCAGCACGCATAGTTAATTCAACATGTGCGCGATGCATTGGATTCCTAGTTTGAAAAGCTACAATGTTCTCCCAACCACGTTTCGCAAATTGTGCACGTAACTCCGAAGGTGTATTTCTAAGTCCCTGATAATCATAATGTTTTGGAGATGTCATACCTTCTAAAGTACCACCAACATAGATGGGGTTTGTAAAATTAAAGAGATAATTTACTGCCGGATGCGTCTCATCAATTGTACCAAAAACAGATTCAGCTTCTGCTTTAAAATCCGGTTTCCAAATATCTTCAATGTGTAAAATAGCCAATGGGAATCCTTCTTTATCACGCAGCACTAACTTGTCGCCTTGCGAAAGTTTATCAGAAATTTCATTGGTTATATCAAGTGTAATTGGCATTGGCCACAAAGTTCCTTCAACCAAACGCATATTTTTTACTACAGAGTCATAATCCTTTTTATTTAAGAATCCTTTTAAAGGAGAAAACCCCCCATTCAGAATTAATTCCAAATCGCAAATTTGTCTATCTGTAATGGCCCATGATTCATAATTAATCAATAAACTTTTCAGCTCTTTTTTGCGTTCTTCAGAAACATATAAATTACATAATTCGCCACCGTGTGTGTCTATCATTGAAGTTGTCATATAATTGGTATCCTATTTACAGTATATATTAGTCAAAATTTGGCGAGGAATTTACAATTAAATAGAGCGTATTTCTACAATCTTATCCAATTAGTATTCTTATAGTTGTACCGGAACCAATTATAGATTCTTTAACAAATATTTTGCCTTTATGAAAATCACTAATAATTCTTTTCGTCAACGATAATCCTAATCCCCAACCGTATTTTTTTGTACTAAATCCGGGCCTAAAAATATTTTTCCAATCTCTCTTTGGAATCCCAACACCAAAATCTATTATATCTATAACAAATTGGTCGTCCTCAGTTTTTAATATTATATCGATCTTTCCCGCAACATCCTTCGAAGAATCAATTCCGTTTTTAACAAGATTCTCAATAGCCCAGCTTAATAAATTTTTATTACCGTTAATTGAGTATTGTGCAGACTCATCAAAAACCAATCGGATGTCAGCATCGGGGACTCGACGTTGTAAATAATTAATAACAGATTGTATAAGTTCAACTAAGTCTAATTTATTAAATTTAGGTATTGTACCCATATCACCAAAACGATTACTTATTTCCTGCAAGCGAGCTAAATCTATATCCATATCTTTAACAATGGATTTTGAACGATTTGGATTATTTTTTAATAGATCTATCCACCCTAATAATGCTGATACCGGCGTACCTAATTGATGTGCGGTTTCGCGCGCCATTCCAGCCCATATATGCCGTTTCTCGCTATTCCGAATAACTGAAAAACTGACAAATCCCAATAATATAAATAAACCTACCAATCCAATTTGCAAATAAGGCAACCATATCAATCGATTTATTAGTCGTGAATCTCCAAAGTGAAGGTATCCGAATATAATTGTTTCATCTGTATCAGGATTATTGTAAATAAGTGGAATAGGATTATTTTGATGATCCATTGTTTTTTGAAACCGGGAAGCTCCAGATTCAGAATTTATATTATCGGGTAAATTTCTCCATGATATCGGCTTCATTTCAGTATCTGATTGAATTAGGGGAAATTGTACTTTTTGAATGATATTTTCAAATATGAAATTTAAACTTTCATCATTTTCAGATGTAGCAACTCCGGCAATTATTTCAGCATATAACTGTACTATTTCTCGATTATCATCTCTTAAATCTCTTACGATTTTCTGAGTAAAAAGTACGAATGCAGAAACTAAGAGTATTCCAACAATGAATAATCCTACTTTAATATTGACAGAATATTTATACCAGTTCATTCAACTTTTTATTTTTTATTAGTCCATATCCTATTAAACCAATTGCTAAAATAAAAGATAAAATTGATATAAATATTCCCGTATGAAACACGGATTTATCATATTCAAATTCGATATTGTGCTCACCGGCAGGAACTTCTATTCCACGAATTATCCCGTTTGTTTCGAATGTTTTAACTGCTTTTCCATCAATCTTTGCTTTCCATCTTAATGGATAATAAACTTCACTTATTACAAGAAACCCAGCATTTTGAGAATTAGTTTTCAGATTAATATGATGAATAGAGGAAGCATATTCAAGAATTTCAGTGCCATGTGTGATTACCCCAGTAAGTGGTTCATTAATATATGCAACTTGTGCCGGATTAAATGATTCACTTAATAGGTTTTGCCACAAATCGTTTTCATCAACTATTTCAACTTTATCAACAAACCAAGCACGTGGCATACTGTTTGAAATAAGATATATCCAAATTGGGGTTTTACCAGAACCGGTCTGCATATTCTCAGTATACACATGTTCCAGATCAGGATGATTTATTACTTGCGGACTAAGTATATAACGGATATTCATCATCCGCATTAGCGGTAAAGTGCTAATATTATTTGTATTCGATAAAAATCTATTATAGATACCCAATTTGGCGGGATGATAACCGCCTACTGATTCAATTCCAAATGCTTGTAATCTTGATTCACTAAAAAGTGGACCAATTGGATAAACTCTGTAATCTGATTTATCCTCAGTTAGGAACTTGGTTATTTTATCATGTTGAAAGTATCTTGTTATAGCTTTTTTACTAATAAGCTGAGATGACCTACCTGAATTTGGTTCGGGTTGTACGATTTTATAATCAACTATACCGAGGTCAATTATTGCCAATGCGCCAATTATTACTATGAACATAACTTTAGTAATCTGCTCTTTCACAAATAGGATAAATGAGCCAATTATGCCCAATATAAAGAATATCATTAACCAAGCATCATTACTCCAAATTTTCCATCGTAAATTATTTATTACTTCAACAAAACGCGGATCTTGTGTACGAGGAGGAGTAAAACCATTTGATACTATTTCTCTTAACCAACCGCCTCCGAAAAGTAATATTATAAACGCAAACCCAACAATTCCAGCAATCCACCAAAACCATTTTGGTATATCTTTCCAATGACCTTCTACAAGTTGTTCTAATCCATAGCAAGCTAAAATAATGGTATTGAACTGTACGATAATTAATATCATACTAGGTATCCGAAATTTGCTGAAGTACGGAGCGAAATCATAAAATAAATTGTATATCAAACCAAAATGTCTTCCAAACGAAATCAGCAAAGCCATTAGTGTTGTTCCTGCTAAAAACCATACAATGGCATTCCGATTTTTTATTATAGCAAAAACGCCTAAAAGTAAAAATATAATACCCATATAATTAGGATAATCAGTGAACGGCATTTTGCCCCAATATGTTTGACCACCAAAACCATAGGCTGATGGGATAAAAAATGTAAGCATTTCTTTAGGATGAAATGACCAGCTTGTAGCATAATCATAGCTTGCAGATCCCGGCTGACCGATAGACCTAATTGATTCGGAGGAATACTGTAAACTCGGCAAATAAACTAAAGCAGAAATACCAAGTGCTACAATAATTGCAGTGATGAACAAGCCGTTTCCTCTAATCGCATTTTTGCGGAGTTCTTTTTCTTTAAGAGATAAAATTATTTTAAATATGAATAAAGCTCCAATCAGCATCCACGTGTAATAAGCAATTTGCACGTGCGCTCGCTGAAGTTGTAATCCAAGAATGATTGCCAGAATTCCGGCATCCAAAATCCTTTGTTTATCAAATAATTTGAGGGCAGCCCAAAAAGCCCAAGGTATGTATGCCGCCGTCATTGCTTGGCTTCCATGACCAAACACCTCCATCGTTATCAAATAGGGCATCATCATAAAACCTGAGCTGCCTATTATCGCAACAATTTGCGATATCTTTAGGTAACGCAATAATATATATACGCCTAATCCAGCAAAGAAAAAATGTAATAAATGAATTATGATTGGTGGAATATGTAGTAATTGGAAAAAATATTGTAAAAAATATAGATTGCTCGTATTCGTGAATGATTCGGCCGTTGGCATACCACTAAAAATCCATGGTTGCCAAAGAGGATACTCACCAATTTCCTTTTGTGTTTTGTCTAAAATCATTGTCGCCGCTTTTGGATTTAGTGAGTCAGATGAACTAAACATTTTTCCTTGAAAGATTACCGGATAGAAAATGAAACATAACAACACTAACAATATTGGAACTATGATTAATTTGTTTTTTGATAACATATTATTTCCGAACAGTTGGCTTGATTACTTTATTTTTAAGAAAACTTATTGAACGTAAAAAATCCTTATCATCTTCATCAAACTTAAATAATAATAACAATATTCCATAAATAGTAAAAATTATTATGGTTGATAATAATAAAGTGATAATTGTATGATACACCATCAAATTCGGTTTAATGTATTGTAAAATTCCATAGGTAAGAATTCCTGCAAGAACTGGTTTAAATATTTTTAAATTAAATGGACTTACCTTCATAAATATCCAAGTCTCAATCAAACGCGCCATAGCTATGAAAGTCATAGATGATAAAGTTGCCCACGCTGCTCCACTAATACCATATTTTGGTATTAAAATTATGTTTAAACAAATATTCAGAACTACAGCTGAGAAGGTATTGACTAAATTTATTTTTTGATAACCTGATACAACTAAGGCCGTGCTGCTTATTCCGAATACAGCGAAAATGGAAGTCCCGATAGTTAGGATTATTAATACTGATGCTGATTGTGTGAAATCCGCTCCAAATAAGAGCATAATTTTTGTAGGGAAAAGAATAATTAAAATTAGAACAGGAACTATTATAGTAAGTACCCATCTTGACACCAATTTATAAATATGATTCATACCCATAATATCATTTTGAGCATAATATCTTGAAAACATAGGTGCAAATATTCCAGCGAATACTATTAAAATTGATTGTTGTAGACCTGCTGTTCTTGCTGCGGGGTGATACAATCCAACAGTCTCTGCATCAATAAAATATCCCAACATCAGCACGTCCATCCAATGTAAGAGTGAACCTAAAACCATAGTAAACATTATCGGCACAGAATAAGTAAGTATCTCTTTACTGAAACTGGCATTTAGGATATTGAAAATATTAACATCTGAAACTTTTTTAAGGAAATAATTTGCAACTATAAATCCTACGATTCCGGTCAATAGGGTTGGTAGAATTATTGCCAATTCACTTGAAAAAGCAAAATACAAAAATATCATAGAAACAATTAGTATAGTAGGATTTAGAATACTTTCGACAAACACTTTGTATTTAAGTAATTGGAATCCTTGTGTAGCAAATACTGCTATCATCATTAAAGCGGTAAAGGGTAGTGACAACGCATATACTATTAAAACATTTCTTAATAATGATGATTCGTGAAACACGCTTTCTACTAACCATTTTGAAAACAGGATTTGAGCTAACATAACAATAATCGAAAAAACAAGACCCATTTTCAACGTTGAAAGAATATCGATTTTTATCGATTTTTTATCTTTCATAAGGTCTCGCATACTAACATAACGCATTATTCCTACATCTGTCCCTACTGTTCCAAGTACGCCGGCAATATTTGTTATGGAATTACCCAGTGAATAAATACCAAGATAGTGTACACCTACCAAGCGAGCTAATAATGCAGTAAATAAATATCGAACAAACTGACCGTAACCCATTCCTACAAATGAGATTGTAGATTCCTTGGCAATTTTTTGAGCTGGTGTAAAGTTTTTATTATCCATGTAACTGTGTCGGTTCATATCCTAAATCTTTGATTATATCTTCGCCAATATTGCTGAATAGCAATTTATGTTCCTTGCTAAAGATGGTCTTCCATTCACCTGATACACCTTTGCGAATGAATTTTGCATTATCACTTTTTCCTCGATTACGTCCGGTAACTTTAGCGAAACTATTTTTTTCAATAATGTTTTCGATTTTCTTTTGATCAGTTTTGAAACCTAAAAATTTAAATGTTTTTTCAAGAACTAAATTTGAATTAATTAACATATCTTCATATCGAATAATTATCGATTTTTTAAAGTCACGATTTTTTAACCAACTTCTAATCCAGTTTATCGTTTCTTTTTCAAATTCACCGGATTCCAATTTATTAGTAATAAATTCATCAATAGAAAGCTTGTGTGCTTGATCATGAGCCCAATGTCCCGGAAAATTTCTGCTATGCCAATACTCTGAAATTAATTTATCACGAGGGTCGCGGACTCCAATAATATATTTCAGATTAGAGTCTTTTAATGCTAATAGATTTTGGGGAATCGCCCAAGTATGACCGCGAATAACTGCTAACTTATTCTTAAATTCTTTAAAAGTATCAATATCTAAATCCCATCGGGTATCGTCCCATTTTTTTGAAATATAGGTATTCCATTTCATAGGAGCAAATAAATCAAATCCATCCAAATCAGCAAACATATTTGACAGCCACGTTGATCCACTTTTTGGTAACGCTGTAATAAAAATTATATTCTGCGGATACTCTTTTCTTTTAAAATAATAATTAATTTGATTTACAGGTCGTTTTACAATTATGTTTTGAAATAAATATTTTATAGTGTTAATCAATCCAAAACGCCGAAAATTAACTTGGACTCTTTTCAATCGTATTTTTAACTGCTGAAACATTTTATTTTTTTATAATTA